>JACOVF010000004.1 GCA_016177465.1 Gemmatimonadota bacterium | reverse complement strand
TGACGCCGGAACTTTTCCCCGCATTTCGTTTTACATTCCGCCATGATTCCGGCCCTCCTGCTGGCTCTTCAGACTGCTACCGCGGCCGTGCCCGCCACCGCCGCCGTCCGCGCGCCCTCCAAGTGCGACCACTACGCCGATTCGGTCGTCGCGGCGGTCATGGATTCGGTCCCAGACCGCGCGCTGGGCTTCGCCCGGCGCCTGAGCCGCGAATGCCGCAATGACTTCGAGCCGCTGTTCCGCGCCGGCCGCGCCATCAACAGCGCGGCCCGGTTCTCGGTCGTCGAGGGGAACTCCGTCCTCCGCGAGCTGGCCGGGCGGCTACTGGGACGCGCGGCCGTGCTGCGCCCCCGCAACGCCGCCGCCTGGCTCGAGTACGGCACCCTGCTGCGCAAGATGGGCGGCGTGCAGCGCGACGCCCAGCGGGCCATCGAGCGCGCCGTCGACCTGGCCGACCAGTACCCCGATTCCGCGCCACCCGACCTGATCGCGCGCATGATGTTCCAGCGCGCCCGCTACGAACAGGACGGGGTCGACCGGCTGCGGTTCCTGAAGGAGGCCTATACCCTGGGGGTCTCGACGCCCTCGTGCGCCGCGATCGGGGCGTTCTGCGACAATTACGCCAACCCCCAGCAGTTCAACGACCAGCTGAAAGACGCGCCCGCCATCGATCCCGACTTCACCGGCCGGCGCGAGCGCATGATCGAATTCTACCGCCGGGCGGTGGAGCTCGACCCGACGCTGCTCGAGGCCGCCGAGCGCTACGGGCGCGAGCTGGCGTTCGGAGGCGAGTGGGAGCAGCTGCGCGGGCTCGCGCAGCGGACCAAGCTCGTAGCGGGAGCGGCGGGCGCCTTCACGGCCGTCGAGGCCCTGGCGCTCGCGAAGCTCGGCCGCCTGCGCGACGCGGACTCGCTGTTCCGCCGCGCCATCCCCGAGTTGCCGGATTCGATGCGTCGTTGGTACGAGCGGCCGCCCCCGGGACTCGACACGATCCCCGACTTCTGGACCCGGGTGCGACCGCTCTGGGTGACGGACTTCAACGAAGTCCTGCTCGAGCACCGGACCCGGGTGACCTATGCCTTCCTGGTGCTGCGTGACCGCGAGGCGGAAGTCGCGGGGCCCGAGACGCCGATGGGCGACGCGCTGCTGCGCTACGGGTGGCCGACGATGATCACCCAAGTGCGGCGCAACGCGTCGGCGGTCCTGTCGGCCATTCAGTCGTCCGAAGCCCTGTCGTGGCTCGAGGGCGGAGCCGACCCGAGCGCCAACGTGGGGACCACGAAGGATGAGTCCGGGGGCCGCTGGCTGTTCTGGACCTACGCCATGGATCGGCCGTCGATGATCTTCGAGACGCGGCCCGGGATCGTCGTGGCCCGCTACATGCGCGACGCGCCCGCCGAGGAGTATGCCGCGGCGCTGCGCCAGAGCTCCCCGCTCGTGTTCCGCTCGCAGCTCGCGCCCAAGGCGTTCCGGCTGCCGGTGCAGGTGGCCCGCTTCAAGGGAGCTGTGCCCGAGCAGACGATCGTGGCGATCTACGGCATCGTGCCGGCGAAGCAGATGGCGCTGCCGCCGGCGGATTCGGTGACGGTGGGGTTGTTCGTGTTCCGCGACACGGCGGGGTTCGAGCCGGTGGTCCGGCAACGGGCGCAGTACCTTCCGGGCGAGGCGTTGACGCTCGGCTACCAGCTGCCGCTCGGCGTCGGCCGGTACGCGGTGAGCCTCGAGGCGCTCGCGCCGGCGTTCGGCGGGTCGGCCACGGCCCGAGATTCCGTGCGGACCCAAGTCTGGAAGCCGGACTCACTCACCGTGTCGGACCTGGTGATCGCGCACCGGGTGGAGTCCCGCGTCGAGGGCCAGCCGACGAGCTGGCGGGACCTGTCGATCGACGCGAGCCGGACGCTCGAGGTGCCCAAGGGGGCGAGCCTGTGGGTAGTGTGGGAGAGCTACGGGCTCCGAATCGGATCCCAGGGCACCGGTCGCTATCAGGTCAACCTGGCCCTGCGGGACGCGAACGCGCAGGCGGCCCCGCTCCGGCTGCTCGAGCGGCTCGGGGTGGCCCGAAGGCAGGGGGTCCCGGCCGTGGCGCTGGAATGGACCTCGGAGCGCCGCCTGGCCGCTGATGGCCGGGCCTTGGAGTACGTGGCGGTGCAGCTGCCGGAAGACGCGGAGGGGCGGTACGAGCTGGTGGTGACGGTGACGGATCCGGTGACGGGGCGCTCGGCGAAGACCTCCCGAACCATCGCGATCGCGCCGGTGAACTAGGGGACGCCCGATTTGACACCGCTGCTCCTGGCGCTGCTGGCTGCTTCGCCCTGGCCGCCCAGATCCCAAGTCTCGCCGTGCCAGGCGTTGGCCGATTCCGTGGTCGCCGCCGTCGACTCCGTCCCCGATCGGGCCGTGCTCCTCGCCCGGCGTCTGCGGCGCGAGTGCCGGCACACGTTCGAGCCCTTGTTCGCCGCCGGCCGCGCCATCAACCAGGTGAGCGGCTTCGAGTACAACGTCGCGCGCGACAACCAGGGGATGCTGCTCCGGGAGGAGGCCCAGCGCCTCCTCGACCGGGCGGTGCAGCTGCGGCCGAGCGACGCCGCGGCGTGGTTCGAATACGGAATAGCCCTCAAGAAGCGCGGCGGGCTCCAGATCGACGCCTTCCGCGCGATCCGCAAAGCCCTCGCCCTCGCCGACGAGGTGCCCGACTCCACTCTGCCGCCCCTGTTGGCCGGGATTCACTTCCAACGGGCGCGGTACCTGCAGGACTGGG
>JACOVF010000095.1 GCA_016177465.1 Gemmatimonadota bacterium | reverse complement strand
GCCCCACCCCGAACGTGAACGTCGGGTAGTTCACGACGACTCGAGGCGGCCCTGGGAACACGTAGAAGCGGTGCAGGAAGTTGAACTGAATCACCCCGGGATCGGGCACCCAGGTGCCGCCCAGGTTAGGCGGGCGGTAGAGGAGGGACTGGGCGGAGAGCGGGGCGACGAGTACAAGCGACGCTACGATGACAAGCGCACGGCGCATGGAAACGGCTCCGGAAGTGGACGGGGAGAATCTAGCCCGAATTGCGGAATGCGGAATTCGGAATGCGGAATGTCAATGCGAGCTCGTGTTCCAGCTCGACCTTCCATTGCTATTCCGCATTCCGCATTCACCATTCCGCATTTGGTTATCTCCACTCCCCCACCCATCGATCATACTGAACGGGCACGACGCCTCCCTGCTGCAGCACTTCGATCCCCGACGGGTCGCGGTATGCCTTGCGGTAGAACACGTGGGTGACGCCCGAGTTGATGATCAGCTTCGCGCACATCACGCACGGCGACGCGCTGATGAACACCACCTTGTCCCGCATGTTCCCCGGCGCCTTCACCAGAGCGTTCATCTCCGAATGGATGCAGCCGCAGCTCCCGGGGACGCTCGAGTCGCAGCGGTTGGGGAGGCCGCGCGCGTTCCCGTTGTAGCCGATGGCGAGCACGTTCTCGAGCCGCTGATCGGTGACCACCGTACCCACCTGGAGGCGCACGCAGGTGGAGCGCTTAGCCAGCTCCTCGGCCATGCGCATGTACACCTCGTAGAGCGGGATCCGGTCGACGGGCGGGACGGCGACACCGTCGGAGAGCACGTTCAAGGAATGCGTGTTGGCGGTAACGCCGTCCTTAGCGACGCTCATGCACTTCCCGGTCGGGGTCGTAGTCCAGGTAATGCCCGCGCGCGCGCTGCTGGGCGAGCCAGGTATCGAACCCCGACGGCACGAGACCGTTGGAGCGCTCCTGCTGCTCGGCCGCGCGAATTGCCAGATCGTTGGCGTATTCGTTCTTGGGGTGGTCATTGTGACCCCGCACCCACTTCCAGGTGATCGTGTGGGCCGCTACAACCTGATCCAGCTTCTGCCACAGCTCGAGATTCTCGATGGGGCCGTTCCTTTTCTTCCAGCCACGTGCCTTCCACGCCGGCATCCATTCGTTCATCCCCTTCACCAGGTACTCGGAGTCGGAGACGTACGTGACGCCAGCGTGGCGCCACTGGCGGCGGAGCCACTCGAGCGTCGCGATGGCGCCGGCCAGGGCCATCCGGTTGTTCGTCGTCTGGGGCGAGCATTCGTAGAGGTCCCAGCGGGCCACGCTGTCGCCAGCGGGGGCCTCGACGAGGGCCGCGTTGCCGCCGGGGCTGTCCTTGGAGCGGTCGTTGCCGAGGCAACTCTCGTCGGCGTGGACGAGGACGGCGATCGGGGGCCTGACGGTCATTGCTGGATCACCACGGGAATGTCGGTGTGCCGCAGGATCTCCTCCGCGTGCGAGACGGAGATGGCGCTCAGGCGGCCGCGGCTGACGTGGGCGCCGGCGAACAGGGCGTCGCATCCGGTGCGCTTCACGGCCGCCGCGACCACGTCGCCGGGCTTCCCCGGATCGATGTGCGTGACGAACGCCACCCCCTGAAGCGATAACGTCGCCTCGGCTGCGCCCACGACGCGGAGGCCGGCCGCGCGGTCGTCGGTGGCGTGGATGATGTGTACCGCGCTGTCCGTGATCCCGGCATAGCGCGCCGCCAGCTCGAGGGCGCGGCGGCTCGTGTCGCCGCCGTCGAAGGCGAGCGCGCAGGTGCGCATCGGCGACGGGTAGCCCCCGCACACGATCACTGGCCGCTCGACCATCTTGAGCAGCGCCGTGACCGTGGTGCCCAGCGCGTCGGCCGACGCGCTGGAGCGGCCGCGGCGCCCCACCAGCGCGACGTCGCTCCCCTTCGCCAGCTCCGCGAGCACCGGTCCGGGGTCGCCCTCCCGCTGCACCAGCTCGGCCTTCAGGCCGGCCGCCCGTACCCGCTCCCCGGCGCGCTCGAGCATCGCGCCGATGTCCGAGTCTGAGGGGCGCCCCTCGCGCACGGTCGCCACCACGATGGTGGCGCCGAACCGCCGGCCGAGGATCACCGTCTGCTCGAAGGCCTCGTCGGCCTGCGGGCTGCCGTCGATGGCGACCAGGAGACGCGTGAACACCGGTTAGCCTCGCCTCACGGCAGCACCGCGAAGCTCTCGAGCTCGCGCAGCCGGAACGCCAGGGTCTCGCCGGTCATCGGGAGCCGTCCTTCGAGCACTTCGTCGCGGTCTGCGGTCTCAAGGCGTTCGGCCACGACGACATATTCGGTGCCGCGACGCATCAGCGCCACCCGTCGGCGCTCCCGGACCGCCCGCTCCAGCGCGTCGAGCGCCTCGGGAGTGAGCGAGCGGAACTCCGGGATCGCGGGCACCGCTACGAGACCTTGATGCTCCCCGGCCGGCCCGCCACGACGCGCCCGAGCACCGCCGCGGCGGGCGTCCGCTCCTCCAGCAGCGCCGCGACCAGGGCGTCGGCACGGTCGGCGGGGACGGCGATCAGCAAGCCGCCCGAGGTCTGCGCGTCGGCGAGGAGCACCTGATCGACCTCGCCCACACCCGCACCGAATGACACGACGCCGGCCAGGCTCTGCATGTTCCGGCGGGTGCCGCCGGGGATCGCGCCCCGCTCCGCCATCGCTCGTGCGTGCGGAAGGAGGGGCACCGCGCTGGCGTCGAGCTCGGCGCCCGTCCCGCTTTGCTCCAACATCCCCTGCAGATGGCCGAGCAGGCCGAAGCCGGTGACGTCGGTGGCGGCGTGGACGCCCGTCGCGAGCATCGCGCGCGCGGCGCCGGCGTTGAGGGTGGTCATGGCCGCGACCGCGGGGGCAAGAGCCGCGGCGTCCAACAGGTCGCGCTTCAGCGCGGTGGTGAGGAGTCCCGTGCCGATCGGTTTGGTGAGGACGAGGACGTCGCCTGCCTGCGCGGCGGCGTTGGTCACGATGCGGTCGGGATGCACTTCGCCGATCACGACCATCCCGTACTTTGGCTCCGGGTCGTCGATCGAATGGCCGCCGAGCACGAACGCCCCGGCCTCCGTCGCGACGTCGGCGCCGCCCCGGAGTACCTCGCCCAGCAGGTCGAACGGGACCGTGTCGCGCGGCCACCCGACCAGGTTGAGCGCCAGCAGCGGCGTCGCCCCCATCGCGTAGACGTCGGAGAAGGCGTTGGCGGCGGCGATGCGTCCGAAGTCGTACGCGTCGTCCACGATGGGCGTAAAGAAATCCACCGTCGCCACGAGCGCGCGATCGGGCGCCGTCTGGAACACGGCAGCGTCGTCCCGGCTCGAGGCGTCGACGAGGATCCGCGGATCCGTCGCGACCGGCACGTGACGCAGGACCTGCGCCAACTCGGCGGGGCCGAGTTTGCAGGCTCAGCCTGCGCCGTGCGAGAGGGCGGTCAGCCGAAAGGTGGTCATAGTGGTCAGGGACACGGTGTAAAGCTAACGGAGTCTCCAGGCGAGAATCGCTCCTGCCCCGACATACCGGACGACGTCCACCGCGCCCAGGATCAGTTCGGCGCGGCCGGGGAGCTGCGTGGCGAGCAGCGCCTGGAGCCGCACCGGGAACGCCGCGAGCAGGCCGACCAGGAGAAACAGCAGCCACCACCCGCCGCGGCCGAGGGAATCGAACCAGAGGGAGGCGAACAGCGTGACGACCCCCGCCTCGGCGAGTGTCCAGATGTCCGCCCAGCGGCGGCTGCGCCGCTCGACGGGGAACGCGGCCCCCGCGAGCCGCCGCCCGACGTAACCCGCGATGAGGAACCAGAACGCGACCGGTACCCAGGCGAGGACCAACCGGCCGAGGGTCACCTCCGCTGCTCCGGCGACACGTAGCCGGGGCCGCGGAGGCCGCGGCCCGGCCGCGCGTCCGTGAGCCGGCCGCCCCGCAGCACCGCCTGGCCGTTCACGAAGACGTACTCGAACCCGACCGATGGCTGGTGCGGCCGCTCGAACGTGGCGCGGTCGGCGACGGTCTCCGGGTTGAAAACGGTGATGTCGGCGGCCATCCCGGGGCGGAGCAGGCCGCGGTCGGTGAGCCCCACGCGCTGCGCGGCGAGCGAGGTCATTTTCCGTACGGCGGCCTCGAGGGGGAGGAGCTTCCGGTCGCGCACGTAGTGGCCGAGGATGCGCGCGAACGCCCCGTACGCGCGGGGGTGGGTGCCCTCCTTACCGAACGGCCCGTCGGGCGCGACGGCAGAGGCGTCGCAGTTTACCGCGACCCACTCCCGCTTCAGGGCCGCCTCCACGTCGGCCTCGCTCATGATGAAATAGATCGCCCCTGTGCGCGCGTGATCGGCGAGGAGGAGGTCGAACATCGCGTCGATGGGATCGCGCCGCCGGGCGGAGGCGAGCTCGGAGAGCCGCTTCCCCTGCAGATACTGAAGGGAGTCTGCGAACGGGAACACGATCACGCCGCTCGGCCCCTCGGTGGCGCGGTAGAAGCGGTCGGTGATGTGCGGCGGTGCGAGCAGCTCGCGGCGGATCCGCGCGCGGGTCGCTTGATCCCGGAGCCGCCACCGCAGGGAATCGGCGCCGCCCGAGTGCGCCCACGCCGGGATCGAGGCGGCGAGCGACGTGGCGCCGGCGAGGTAGGGGTACTGATCGGCGGTGACGTCGAGCCCCGCAGCGCGCGCCGAGTCGATGCGCGCCAGCACGCGCGGCATCCGGCCCCAGTTGCGCCGCCCCGAGATCTTCAGGTGCCAGATCTCGACCGGGATGTCGGCGTCGCGCGCGATGCGGAAGGTCTCGTCCAGCGCCTGGTCGATCTGTCCGCCCTCGTTGCGCATGTGGGTGGCGTACACCCCGCCGTGACGGCGCGCCGCCTTGGCGAGCGTGATGATCTCATCTGTCGGCGCATAAATCGCGGGAGCGTATTCCAGCGAGGTGGAGAGGCCGAGGGCGCCCTGGACCATCATCGTGTCCACCAGCGCGGTCATGTGCGCAAGCTCCGCCGGCGTGGCGTGGCGGTTCTCGAATCCGACCACCGCCATCCGCAGCTGCGTCGCGCCCACGAAGGTCGCGAGGTTGATCGTGGAACTGGTGCGGGCAAGCTGGGCGAAATAGCCGTCCAGGTTCCGCCAGTCCTCCGTGAAACGGTACCGCTTCATGTACGCGGAATCGAGCGCCGCCAGGGCGTCCGTGAGCGGTGCCACCGAGCCGCCCTCGCCCGTCACCTCTGTGGTGATCCCCTGTGTGACCTTGCTCAGGGCGCGGTTGTCGATCAGGACCGCGGTCTCCGACTGGCCCAGCATGTCGATGAACCCCGGCGCCACGACCAGCCCGCGCACGTCAAGGGTCTCGCGCGCTTCGGTGGCCCCGGCGTATCCGACGGCCGCGATTCGGTCGCCCGCGACGGCGACGTCGCCCCTGTAGCGGGGGTTGCCGCTGCCGTCCACGATCCAGCCGTTCCTGAGGATGACGTCGTAGGTGGCGGCAGTACCCTTCCCCCTTCCCTCTTCCCCCTTCCCCGAGGTGAGGGCCAGCACTCCCACCAACGCCCCGAACGCCCAGTTTCGCACCATCACTGTTTCCACGCCGCCCTCAGGGAGTCGGGGCGCAAGATCCGGCCGCGGACCATCACGAGCATGATATCACGAGTGGCCGCGATGTTGGAAGCGGGATTGGCGTTGAGCACCACCAAGTCGGCTACCTTCCCCGGCGCCACCATGCCGAGGGAGTCGAGGCGGAGCAGCTGGGCGCCGTGGCGCGTGGCGGCGGTGATGGCATCGATTGGTGTGAGTCCGGCCGCCACAAGCAGAGCCATTTCCTCGTGGAGCGCGGCGCCCGGGACGAGCAGCTGGTTCGCCGCGTCGCTTCCGGCGGCGATAAGCCCGCCAGCGCGCTTGAACTCGCGCACGAACTGGTCCTGGCGCGGTCGGGACCGACGGAACGCGATGAAGTCCGGGAGTTGCCACCCGGCGCGGGCGAGGAAGCCCGCCACGTCGCGGATCCCGGCGTGATCGGCCGGGACGTCGCTCATCCACGGCCGCGACAGCAGGGACGCATCGGTGAGGTGGGAAAGGGTTTCGTGCAGGGCGAGGGTCGGCACGATGGCCACCCGCGTCGCGGCGAGGGCCCGGGCGGTTCGCGCGATGGTCGCCGAATCGAGCAGGGCCCACCCCCCTTCCTCCGCGGTCCAGCCGACCAGGAACATGTCGTGGGCGCGGACATAGGTCGCCGGGCTACGCGCCGCGGCCTGGACCACGCCGGACATGTGCTCGATCGAGACGATGCCTGCCCGGGCCGCGGTGAGCGCGTCGGTCTTGCCGAGGTGCGCGGCGACGGGGAGCCGGAGCGTCTTCGCCTCGTCGAGCAGCGGCCTGAGCAGCTCCGGAGTGATCTTCGTGTACACCTTGATGAGGTCGGCGCCCGCCACGGCGCGCGCGTCCACCGCGTGGCGCGCTTCGTCGGGGGTGGCGACGGCGTCGCCGCCGGAGTACGTGGCGGGCTCGCCGTCGATCATCCCCCCCGAGCTGAAGATGCGCGGCCCCAGCACCGCGCCCAGGTTGAAGTCGCCCCTGATCGCGAGCGCCGAGTCCATGTGGTCGGCGAAATCCCGCACCGCCGTCACACCCCTGGCGAGGTAGCGCGGCCCCGCCCAGCGCTCCACGTGCCCGTGAGCGTCGATCAGCCCCGGGATGATCGTTTTCCCGACCAGATTCAGTCGCTCCGCGCCGCGTGGGATCTCGATCTCGTTCACCCGTGCCACGGCTTCGATCTTCCCGTCGCGCACCAGGATCAGCGCGTCCGTGACGGGGGGACCGCCCGAGCCGTCGATCAGCGTGGCGCCTTCCAGGGCGATGACCCCCTCCCCGGGCTTGGAGCACGCGGCGCCCAGCAGCAGGGCGCAGATCAACAGAGAGCCAGCGGCGCGGCGGTGCACAGGTGGGTCCTCTTCGTTGTCGGGAGGGGACAACGTACCTTGCAACATGGCCGACGCAACCCTGCCGGTCCTCGGCGCGAAAAGCCCGCGCCCCGACGCAGGGTCCCTCTGGGACACCATCGTCAACGGGCCGGTGCGCTCCCGGCGCCTGGGCGTGAGCCTGGGCCTCAATCTCATCCCGGCCCGCTCCAAGCTCTGCACCTTCGATTGCCCCTACTGTGAGTGCGGATTCAACACGCCCAAGGCGCCCGAGGCCCGCTGGCCCTCACCCGACGAGGTCGCCCACAGCCTGCGGCGCGCCCTCACCCGTCTCGGGACGCCGCCCGACTGCATCACTTTCGCGGGGAACGGCGAGCCGACGATGCACCCGCGGTTTCCGGTCGTAGTGGACCGAGTGCTCGTGGTCCGCGACGAGCTCGCCCCCCGGTGCACCCTCGGGATCCTCACCAACGGTCTGGCCGCCGGGAAGCCCGCGATCCGCGACGCCCTGTTGCGGCTCGACGCCCGGATGGTGAAACTCGACCCGGGGCCGCCGGAGCTCGTGAATGGGGTGCGGTACGATCAGGCTCGGCTCGTCGCCGATGCCCGCGGCCTGGCTCCGGTGATCGTTCAGGCGATGGTGACGAAAGGATCGGATTGGGACGGCTCGAGCGAGGCGTCGCTCGCGGCGTGGCTCCCGCTCGTCGCGGCGGTCGAGCCGACGGTGGTGCATCTCTATTCGCTCGACCGCGCGCCGGCCGATCCGACGCTCCAGAACGTGCCGCGGGAGCGACTCGAGGCGATGGCGGTGGCGGTTCGAGTGATGCTCCCGGGATCTGACGTGAAAGTGTTCTAGCGGGCGTGACGAGGATCACGCACGAGATTCTCCGCCGGGGACTTGCGCGATCGCCCGGACTCGCTTACTCTGCGCGCGGCCGATAAGAGCACACCCGTCGCAAGGCGGGGTCGCAAAGCCAGGAGTCTCTCGAAGCCGAGAGATCGTCCGGCTACCGAAGCCGACACCTTCCCTGTGAAGCGTGTCCCGCGGCTTTGGGACTGGCGTGACGCCGGTGGCCAGGGTCGCGGGTTTCTTGTGCCCGCCAGCCTGCCCCCGCCGCCCGCTCCATCCCGAGTGCCGTCGCTCTCGGCCATCACCGGTGCAGTCGCTTCTTCAACCTGGGCCGAGGACTATGGGACGATCACGCGTGTGGGTGTTTGGGGTGGTGTTGGCGGTCGCGGTGGCGTACGCCTGTATGGACGCGGATGTCGGGGGCCCGTTCGCGGTGGGCGGAGGTCCCGCCTTCGAGCTGACGGCAGATCCGACCAGCGGGCCGGGCAGCAGCGGGCTGCTGGGAGCGGCCGGGTTGCCGACGCCTCCCAATAACACCGTGGCCACCGCCTGGTTCAACACCGGCGTCCCACTGCCGGCGGGCATGGCCGTGCGCGTGAAGGTCGAAGGGAAACTGACCTTCTCGCCGAACCCGGCCTACCGGCTCTGCGCCGGGACAGATCCGCCGCCGTTGCCGGGCGGTCTAACGTCGGTCGGGCCGGCCGGAGTGTCCGGGCCGAGTCGGCCCTACTCGGTTCACGTGGGGATCGGGACCTCCGGGGGACCGGGCGGCGAGATCGCCCTTCAGCCCATCGATCCGAACGCGGGGGCGACCGAAGCGGTGATTCAGGCCACAGGGTTACTCTGGGCGTCGCGACCCACGGTGCTGCCCTACGCGTGCGGCAGCGGCGGGGCGACGCAGCCGGCCTATTTCGTGAGCGGCCTGCAATCGCTCACGGTGACCACACTGGACTCGGCGTACGTGACGACGGATCGGGTGGAGGTGCCGGCGGGGGACACGGTGCTGTTCCAGGTGGTCGCCCCGTCGTGAGGGACGAGTGTCGTCGTCGTGGGCGGATGGACGTGGGTGACGGACTCCGGAGCCTCGGCCTCGGTGAGCGGCTGCGGCCAGGTCGATTGTCGCTTTGCGCCGCTCACCTCGGGGCATATCCGGGCAAATGCGGTGCGGGTGAATGGGATCGCGAGCTACAGTCCGCAGAGCCCACAGGTGCGTGTTGTGGCGCGGGCGGATTCGCTGCCGCAGGATTCGGTGCCGAGTGATTCGACGCCGGGGGATTCGGTGCCCGACGATACGTTGCCGCCGGCACGGCCCGATTCCCTAGTACTTGAACTGACGGTTTCTCGGCCGGAAGTCGGGCCCGTACTAGTCCAGCGATTCAACGCCGGCACTCAGGCGGCGGTTGTCACCGTGAATGGCCGCCTACAGCAGGCTCCGAGAGCCGACACGATCCGCGTCCGCGTTCGTGGACGGTACGCTCGGTCAGGCACTCCAGCAGCTGGCCTCTTGGTGAATCTGTCGGCCCAGCCCCAGGATTCCTCCGGTGGCCATGATCACCCAGCGAATCGGCCTGCTGGGACCTTCTTCACCTTGGATTCGGTTTCTTTGGTGTCCGACTCCACCGCGGGACGCCGAGGAGGGACCGCGGTCACGTGCTGCATCGGACCGGCACGGATGTCGACTTCGACAACGCCCTCGCAGAGGGCAATTGGCGCCGGTTCGCCCGCCATTGTTCGCGATACCAATATGGCGGTCGCGCACTCGTGTGCGAGTTGCATAACGGGAATCACCTTCACGCTTACCTTGCGACGGCACCACAATGAACTCACTCCTTGGAGTTTTGATGCGCATTGTCTTGATGGTCGGGTCTTGTGCGCTATTCCCCATCGCCGTGGCAGCACAAGCTCGCTATGAGCCGACGTCCGGAGACTACTTTGTGACGGTGCATGACGACGACGGTCGCCTTTTGGAGATGCGTATCGAGCCTCCCAACAAAGTGAGAGTCGGAGGTAGGGTGAGCCTGACGCCGGGGACCGCCCGGCGGTACCGATACGCCTATCGGGTCGAGGTCTCCGGCGATAGTCGTCAACCGCTGGAGCTCTTTGAACTCGACTGTCCTTCGCAGGCCGGTGTTTACGGCCTGCGCGCGAGCAGCCATTACGAGGGCAACCCACTTGAGTGGGCCGGAAGACACGACGACTGGGAGCAGAGGGAGAGCTGCTCTTTCGATGGGCCCGCAGCAGGGCTGTCGGTCGGTGGAACGGTTGAGGCGAGCTTCGAAAGCGATTGGCTACCGGCAATTGGGAAGCTGCGGGCGTTTGGCAAGACGGCCGATGTCGTTTGGCCGACGACCGACCCGCACCCTGACAATGCGTCACTCCGTCCTCTCGTGGATAGCCTGAGTGGAATAGCCGGCGGATGGTGGAGCACTCCCGCTGTTGTCCCGCTTCGTGATCCCCGGGTATTCGCGGCCCCTGCCGTGGCGCTGCGCCTCCTTCGCGGAGACCTTGCCGAGATCTGCGGCACGCTCTTGTGGGTTACCCAGCAGGGCGTGTGCAATAGCCTTCAGGTGAAGCTCATCCAGGCTGCCCGCTCTTTCGATCGTGGCCACCAGGATGTCACGCGGGGTCAGCTGGAGGCGTTCCTGGCCGAACTTGACGCCCAGCACGGCGCCCAGCCCGGCAAGCACGTGAGCGACAATGCCTACTGGCTGCTCAGAGTGAACGCCGAGTACCTCCTGAGCCGGATGTAAAGCGAACCGCGGGAGCGTCCAGATCTGGGCGCTCCCGCGGGTCACTGTCGCAGTCTTCTACCGGCGCTTCTTCGCCTTCTTCTTCCTCTTCCTCTTCCTCGCCTTGGCTTTCGGCCGGGCCTTCTTCGCCTTCCTTCTCGCCCGCTTCTTCACCGTCGGCCGCCTTTTCGCCGCTTTCTTCTTGCGTTTCTTCCTTTTCGGCTTGGGCCTGGCCGCCGGGGCTTCCCTCGTCTCCGGCATCCCCATCGGGGGCGGGGGCACGGGGGCGGGAGCCGGCGGGGTGGGGGGCGCCGGCGGCATCGTCGGCTCTATCATCCCCGGACCGCCCCAGCCGCTCTCAGAGAAATCCTGGGTCTCGAGCATTGAGGTTCCTCCGCTGGTTGGACGTTGGCGCGGCCTATAGCTTATCCCGCCTCCCCAGCACCGCAAGTGACGATGACCCGCATTCTGGCTGCATTCCTGTGCATTCCCGTGCTGCTCGGCGCCCAAGCTGGTAAGGATGAGCCGCGCCGCATCTCATTGACCTGGCGACAGTTCGACGTGGACCTCGCGGGCCCCGCGAGGGCCTCGGGGTACCTGAGCGCCATCGGCCGCCGTGCGGCGCTGCTCGGCACCGAGACCGGGAGCTTCGAGGCGTGGGCCTGGCCCCTGAAATTGCTCTACGGCTTCGAGCTCAAGTTCAAGACGCCGCTCTACGACCAGCCCATCCCGGGCCGGGATGTGGTCCGCTCCGTCGCGGTCAGTCCCGCCGGCGTCACGATCGTCTACGCCCACCCGGCGTTCACGGTGCGCGAGCGGCTCTTCGCCCCACTGGACGAGCCGGCGCTGGTCGCCGTGCTCGAGGTCGAGGCGGTGCGCCCGATCGAGATCATCGCGCAGTTCCGGCCATCGCTGCAGTACGCCTGGCCGGGCGGGGCCGGCGGCCAGTATGTCTTCTGGGACGACGCCGCGAAGGTCTTCATCCTCTCCGAGAGCCAGCGGCAGGTGAACGCGCTCTTCGGCTCCCCATCGGCCACCTGGGCGACCAACAACCCCTCCCACACTCTCGCCGACCAGCCCAGCGAGCTGCACATCGCCGTGGGGGACCTAGGCCCGGTTGCGATGCCCAGGCCGGGCGAGCCGGCGGGGCGCCTCACCAACGTGCGTGCCGCCGGCATCCCGATCGTCATCGCGGGCGGTGTGATGCCGCGCGACAGCGTACGGGCTGTTTACCGGCGGGTCCTCGATCGCATGGAAGACTTCTATGCCGAGCGGGCCGCCCACGCTCAGGGCGTGCTCGACTCGACCCTGGTCCTCGAGTCGCCGGACACCCTGCTCAACCTCGCGGTGCGCTGGGCCAATCTGAACCTCGACGAGGCGATGGCCTGCAACCCCGACCTGGGCTGCGGCCTCGTGGCGGGGTACGGGCCGGCGGGGCCGACCGGCTACCGGCCCGGCTTCGGTTGGTATTTCGGCGGCGACGCGGCCATCAACTCGCTCGCGATGAGCTCCGTCGGGCTCTGGCCCGTGGCGCGGGACGGCCTCGCGTTCTTCGCGGACTACGTGGGGAAGACCCCGCCTAACGTGGGGAAGATCCCGCACGAGATTTCCCACGCCGCAGGCCGCATCCGCTGGTTCGAGGACTATCCCTACGCCTTCTATCACGGTGATACCACGCCGTTCTGGATCCTCGCTTTGGCCGAGTATTGGCGGGCCTCGGGGGATACCGCGACGATCCGCCGGCTCTGGCCGGTCATCCGCGCGGCTTACGGCTGGGCCAAGGCCACCGACGGCGACGGCGACGGCCTGATGGACAACGCCAGGGCCGGGGCGGGCGCCATCGAAGTCGGCGATCTCCAGCTCGGACTCCAGTCCGACGTCTACATGTCGGGCGTGTGGGTGCGGGCCCTCGAGGTGATGCCGGCGTTGGCCGACGCGATGGGTGATGCGCGCACCCGCGACGAGGCGCGTCGCCTCCACGCCCGCGCCCTCGGCACGCTGCGCGACAGGCTGTGGCTGCCAGAGGAGCGGCGCTACGCCTTCGCCCTGCTCGAGGGCGGCCGGCTCTCCCCCGAGCTCACCGTCTGGCCCGCCACCGCGATGAGCTTCGGCCTGTTCGATGAGGAGCGCGGCCAGGCGACGGCCGCCTCCCTCGCCCGGGCCGCGCTGCTCACCGACTGGGGCGGCCGCGCCCTCGCGTCGTCGTCGACGCTGTTCGACCCGCTGCACTACAACAACGGCACCGTCTGGCCGTTCGTCACCGGCTGGCAATCCCTTGGCCTGTACCGCTACCACAATCCCACGGCGGGATTCGCGGCGATGCATTCGATCGCGCTCACGTCGTTCCTGTGGGGTCTTGGCGCTAATCCGGAGGTGTTCTCCGGCAGCTCGTTCGAGCCGCTCGACACCGCCGTGCCGCAGCAGTTTTTCGCGACCTCGATGCTGCTGACGCCGCTCGTGCGCGGGCTGCTCGGCTGGGAGCCCGACGTGCCCAACACTCGAGTGCGCTTCGCCCCGCACTGGCCGGCGACGTGGGACACGCTGCGCGTAGAGCGCTTGTCGGTGGGCTCTGGCCGCTACACCGCGCGCTTCGCCCGCACCGACAGCTCCCTCACGGTCACCTTGGAACGCACCGCCGGGGTCGGCGTCGACTCGCTCCTGTTCGAGCCGGCACTGCCCCTCGGTTCGAACGTCACGGAGGTGCTCGTGAACAACCGGCGCACGGCGCACGGCGTACGACCCACCGAGTCGGACGTTCACCTTGAGTGCCGCCTGCCGCTCGAGCCGCGGATGGAGATCGTGGTGCGGCACACACGCGGGTGGGAAGTCGTGTTGGCGCCGCCCGCCCCCGCGCGCGGCGCCCGCTCGTCGAGCCTGAAACTCCTCTCTCAGCGGCTTGCCGGGGACACGCTCGTGCTGTCCATGGAAGGACTCGGGGGGCAGACCTACGGCCTCGCCGTCCGTACTCCGCGCGGCGTGATGCGGCTCCAAGTAGTGATGCCGTCGGGCGGGGATCCCGTGGACGGCTATGTCGCCCGAGCGGTGCGCGTGATCGCTCCGAGGTGACAAGTTAGCTTGACAAAAGCACTTACGGGGACTTACGTTCGCGTGGCTATGCACCCCCGGAGCCTCCTCGCCGGCGTCCTGGCAGCGTTGTTCCCGGCCGTCGCCGCCACCCAGAACGTGGCCGAAGTCCAGGTCGCCCCGCCGACCCTCACCCTCAAGGTGGGGGAGCGCTCCGGTCTCCTCGCGACGGCGTTCGACCGCATCGGCAACGTGATCCCCACGGTCCGGCTCATCTGGTCCTCGAACAGCGTCAACGTCGCGCGGGTGGACAACAACGGCACCGTCACGGGCGTGGCGGTCGGCGTAGCGATCATCGAGGCGCGTGAGGCGCGCTCGGGACGTCGCGGCCAGGCGGCGGTGCAGGTCATCGCCGGCCCGGGCGGCGTCGCGGCGCCGAGTGCGCCCGTCACTGCAGCGCCGCCTACGCAGGCGCCCCCGGGGACGGCCACGGCCGTGGACCCGTACGCGGGCCAGCCGGCCGGCACGGGGCCCGCGGTCGCGCTGCGCATCGAGCCGCCGTCGATCTACTTACTCCCCTCGGAAAACACCAAGGTGAGCCCGCGCGCCCTGCGCGAGGACGGCTCCTCCGCGGCGCCCATGCTCGTCACCTGGAAGTCGCTGCGCGAGGACATCGCGAGCGTGGACCAGAACGGCAACGTGGTGGCGCTTGCGCCGGGCCAGGGGACGCTGCAGGTGACGGGCCCCGGCGGCCTCACCGCCACCGCGCCGGTCGTGGTACAGCAGGCGGACATTGCCATTTACGAGCAGGGCCCGCTGATGCTGTCACCGGGCGACGTCGACACGCTGCATGTCACCGTCCCGGCCCAGAACAACCGCCTCGTCAGCCCGCTGGCGCTGCAGTGGACCTCGAGCGACCCGAACGTGGTGCGGGTGAGTCTCACCGGCGTGATCACGGCCGCAGGCTCGGGGAAGGCACAGCTCGCGGTGACGGGGCTGCTGCAATCGCGCGCCATCGATGTCCAGGTACATCGCCCGGTAGAGATCCTGGTGGCGCGGCCGCGCTCGCAGGCGGAGATCCCGCTGCCGCTGAGCGGCACCCAACGGTTCGAGGTGCAGGCGTTGGCGGCGGACAACACGCCGGTGCCAGAAGCGCCGCTCCGGTGGAGTCTGTCGGACACGACGGTCGCGAGTTTCGACGCCGCCACGGGCGTGCTCACCGGGAAGGCGATCGGCAGGACGCAGCTCATCGTGCGGGGCCCGGGGCAGGGCCTGTCGGTGGTGTGGACGATCAACGTGATCGCCGGCACGGTGAAGCTCTCCGCGTCGCGCCTCGGGCTCGCGCCGGGGGAGAAGTACGCGGGCATCAAGGCCACCTTCACCGACGACAACGGAGCGGTGATCGCCCCGGCGACGGGGCTTGCCTGGAGCACGAGCGACGGCACCGTGGCGACGGTGGGCGAGGACGGGACGATCACCGCGGTGGGCTACGGCAAGGCCCGGATCACGGCGACGGCGCCGGGGGGCAAGACGGCGACGGTGGACGTGTTCGTGCAGGGCGAGATCCTCGTGGCGAAGACCCGCAACGGGAAGTTCGAGCTGTACGCGCTCGAGCGCTCCAACCTGGCGGCGCTGCGCAAGGTCAGTGCCGACACGGGGGGCGGCACCGAGCCGGCGTTCTCCCCCGACGGCTCGCGCATCGCATTCGTGTCCCTGCGCGACCGGAACCCCGAGATCTATCTGATGGACGCGGACGGCTCGAATCCGACCCGGCTCACGAACGATCCCCAGGCCGACGGGCGGCCGGTGTTCACCGCCGACGGCCAGTCGCTGCTGTTCCACTCGACGCGGTGGGGAAAGCACCAGCAGATCTTCGCGATGGGACTGGACGGGCAAGGGGTGCGCCAGTTGACCCAGGATTCGGCCAATACGCAGCCGACGGTGTCGCCCGACGGGGGGACGATCGCGTTCGTCACCACGCGGGACGGCAAGCAGCCCCATATCTGGCTGATGGCACGCGACGGTTCGAGCCAGCGGGCGTTCACCCGGGCCTCCCCGAACAAAGACCTCCAGAACCGGGAGACCTACCCCCAGTTCCTGCGGGACGGCTCCCTCGCCTACTTGAGTGAGCGGAAGGAAGGGAACCGCACCGTGACCCAGGTCGTGCGGGCCGAGCTCGCGACGGGTACGGTGACGCCGCTGACGGGGACGGATCTATTCATCTGGTCGTTCGCCATCGCACCCGCGGGGGACCTGCTCGCCCTAGTCGTGCCGCTCCCCGGCCAGGAGCGCCGCCGCAACCCAGCGTTCAAGGTCTACGTCCAGACCGTCGGCTCGGGGACGCCGGTGCCGATCCCCGCGACCGGCACCGAGCAGATGGCGACCCCCGCCTTCCAGCCGTAGTGCGCGCGGCCGTCCTCCAGGCCAGCGGCGGCCTCGGCCAGGTCGCCGTCGCCGACGTCCCCGACGCCCCCCAGCCGGCGCGCGGGCAGGTCCGCGTGGCGATCCACGCGGCCGCGCTCAACCACCTCGACCTGTTCGTCATCCGCGGGCTCCCGGGCGTCCAGCACGCCTCCCCGCACATCCTCGGCGCCGACGGCGCGGGGGTCGTGGACGTGGTAGGTGAGGGCGTGACGCGTGTCAGTCCGGGGGACCGGGTGATGCTCAACCCCGGCGTCTCCGACTACAGCTGCGAGTTCTGCCTCAAGGGCGAACACGGGATGTGCGTCAGCTACGGGATCCTAGGCGAGCACCTCCCGGGCACGATCGCCGAGTACGTGACCGTCCCCGAGCAGAACGTGGCGCGGATGCCGATGCTCGAGCCCGCCCTGTCGTGGGCCGAAGCGGCGGCATATTCCCTCGTAACGCTGACCGCGTGGCGGATGGTGATGACGCGGGCGCAGGTGCGGGCGGGGGAAACCGTGTTGATTTGGGGGATCGGTGGGGGTGTGTCGCTTACCGCGCTGCGGATCGCCAAGCGCCAAGGGGCGCGGGTGATCGTGACGTCCTCCTCGGACGTCAAGCTGCAGGCGGCGCGGGAGCTCGGGGCGGACGTCACGCTCAACCACAAGACGCAAAAGATCCCGCAGGAAATCCGCGCGCTCACCACTCGGCGCGGCGTGGACGTAGTCGTGGAAAACGTGGGCGAAGCGACTTGGGAAGAGTCGCTACGGTGCCTGGCCAAAGGGGGCCGGCTCGTGACCTGCGGAGCCACGACGGGCCCCAAGGTGTCGATGGACGTGCGGCGCCTGTTTTGGAATCAGTACACCATCATGGGCTCCACCATGGGCAACGCGCGCGAGTACGAGGAAATCGTGCATGTGCTGGGGACCGGCGCGCTGCGGCCGATCGTGGACCGGGTGTATCCCCTGGTGGAGGCGCGGGCGGCGTTCGCGCGGCTCGCGGCGGGCGAGCAGATGGGCAAGATCGTGGTGGCAGTGGGGGAATGAGGCGGGCGCATGACCCGGAGGCATCCTTCAGGATCGTGCTGGCCGAGCCCAGGCTTCAGCCTGGGAAACGGGCGGGTGCGGCGGGGTTTATCCCACCCTAAAGGGTGGGCTCGGCCGGCACTGTCCTAAAGGACAGTGAGGGCGCGGATTCCCTCGCCCGGATGGTGTCGCTCCTGGTTCCGCAGGTACTCTCGGACACGTGCCAGCTCTCCGGGGCTGACCGTCGTGGCGGAGTACTCGGGCGCCCAACGCAGTCCCAGGATGTTGCCCGGCACACGGCTCGCAGCGTAGCTGCTTCCTCCCTTGAACAGCTGAACGAGTTTCGGGAGATCCATCTTGGGAGGACTTCGCACGATCACATGGACGTGGGTTTGCAGAATGGCGACGTCGGTGATCTCGGCTCCCTCACGCACCGCGGTCTTGCGAAGGAACTCGTCCAGGAAGTCCCGCGTCGCCGCGCTGATCATCGGGCGGCGATCGAGGGTGGTCCAGGCGAGGTGGATGTAGAGCTGGTAGGTGGACACAGGGGCATCCTTCAGGATTGTGCTGGCCGAGCCCAGGCTTCAGCCTGGGAAAAACGGCGGGCTCGGTTTGCCGGGAGTTCGCTTCGCTAGATTCGCTCGTGCGGCTGGGCTGCCGGGCCGAGCCCCCGCCAGGGCTCAGCGGCCACGATAACGAGGTCCCGTCAACGCCCGGTCAACAGAGTCTTCGTAAGTCCCATTCCGACCCCCGGTTACGGATCCAATCCCCGTTGAATTCCTCGGTCTAAGTGGTTAAATTTCCGTAACTTAGAAGTCTTTTTAGTCCAACCGAACCACCGCCCAACCGACCGACGAGATGACAGCACCCAACGCTCGCGAACGCATCCTCCCGCGCCTCATCGAAGACGAGATGAAGGAGTCGTTCCTCGACTACTCGATGAGCGTGATCGTGCAGCGCGCGCTGCCCGACGTGCGCGACGGCCTCAAACCCGTCCACCGCCGGATCCTCTATGCGATGCACGAGATGGGGCTCGTGCCCGGACGCCCGTTCAAGAAGAGCGCGACGGTCGTCGGCGACGTGCTCGGCAAGTACCATCCGCACGGCGACACGGCGGTCTACGACTCGCTGGTGCGGATGGTGCAGGATTTTTCACTCCGCTACCCACTGATCGAGGGGCAGGGGAACTTCGGGACGGTGGACGGCGACCCGGCGGCCGCCTATCGCTATACCGAGGCGCGGCTCACCCGCATCGCGATGGCGATGCTCGAGGACATCGACAAGAACACCGTCGACTTCGTCCCGAATTTCGACGGCCGGCTGCAGGAGGCGACGGTCCTTCCGGCGAAGCTGCCGAACTTGATCGTGAACGGCTCGGCGGGCATCGCGGTCGGTATGGCCACCAACATCCCGCCCCACAACCTCGCCGAGGTCGTCGGGGCGATCAACCATCTCGTCGACCGCCCGGACGCGTCCGTGAAGGACCTCCGGAAGCACATCAAGGGTCCCGACTTCCCGACCGGCGCGATCATCTACGGCAAGGAAGGGGTGAAGGAGTGCTACGAGAAGGGGCGGGGACGGATTGTGGTCCGCGCCCGCGCCGTCATCGAGGAGAAGGAATCCTCGGGTCGGCACCAGATCGTGGTCACCGAGATTCCTTACCAGGTCAACAAGAACAACCTGATCATCCACATCGCGCAGCTCGTCAACGACAAGAAGCTCGACGGCATCTCCGACCTCCGTGACGAGTCCTCGAACCGCGAAGGGATGCGGATCGTCATCGAGCTGAAGCGCGATGCCGTCCCGGCGGTGGTGCTGAACCAGCTCTACAAGCACACTGCGATGCAGACCACGTTCGGCGCCATCATGCTGGCCCTGGTGGACGGCGCGCCGAAGGAGATGAGCCTCAAGGAGCTGCTGCAGCACTTTATCGACCACCGGCACGTCGTCATTACACGCCGCACCGAGTTCGAGTTGCAGCGCGCCGAGGCCCGCGAGCACATCCTCGAGGGCCTGAAGATCGCGGTCGACCACATCGACGAGGTGATCCGGATCATCCGCAAGTCGAAGGACACCCCGACGGCGGACGCCGCGCTGCGCAAGCGCTTCAAGCTCTCGGAGAAGCAGTCGGCCGAGATCCTCAACATGCGGCTCGCCCGGCTCACGGCGCTAGAGATTCACAAGCTCGAGGACGAGCTCAAGGAAGTCCGCAAGTTCATCAAGGAATGCAAGGAGATCCTCGCCTCGAAGCCCAGGCGGATGAAGATCCTCAAGGAAGAGCTGGCGGAACTGGCGCACGGCTTCGGCGACCCCCGCCGCACCGAGATCGTGGCGGACCAGGGCGAGTTCTCGATCGAGGACCTGATCGCCGAGGAAGACATGGTCATCACCGTCTCCCACTCGGGATACATCAAGCGCCTGCCCGTCTCGGCCTACCGGCGCCAGCGCCGCGGCGGGCGGGGAGTGACGGCCGCCGGCACCCGCGAGGACGACTGGGTCGAGCACCTGTTCATCGCCTCGACCCACGACTACGTGATGTTCTTCACCCAGGCCGGGCAATGCTACTGGCTCAAGGTGCACGAGGTTCCACAGGCGGCGCGGGCGGCGCGCGGTAAGCCGGTCGTGAACTGCATCGCGATCAGGCCCGATGAGCGCATCTCCGCGCTGGTGCCGGTGCGCGAGTTCAGCGAGGACCAGTTCCTCTTCTTCGCCACCAAGAAGGGCGTGGTGAAAAAGACCCGGCTCTCGGAGTTCGGCAACCCGCGCTCCTCGGGCATCAGGGCGATCAACGTCGACACGGGCGACGAGCTGATCGATGTCCAGGTGACCGACGGCTCGAACGATCTCGTCCTCGCCACGCGGCACGGGATGAGCATTCGCTTCCACGAGCAGGACGTCCGGGAGATGGGCCGCGCGGCGACCGGCGTGAAAGGGGTCGCGCTCGACAAGAAGGACCACCTGATCGACATGGTCGTGGTGCGGCGCGCCTCGACGCTCCTCACCGTGACCGAGAAGGGAATGGGCAAGCGCTCGGAGCTCGACGAGTACCGGGTGCAGTACCGCGGCGGCCGCGGCATCATCACCCTCAAGCAGTCGGACAAGACCGGCGACGTCGTCGCCCTGAAGGAGGTCCTCCCCGACGATGAGCTGATGATGATCACCAAGAAGGGGATCATGATCCGCGTCCCGGTGGAGGGCATCCGAATCTCGGGACGCAACACCCAGGGCGTGAAGATCATGAACCTCACCCCCGGGGACTTGGTCGTGGACGTGGCGCGGGTCGTGAAGGAGGACGAGGCCCAATCCGGCAACGGCGACGAGGGCGAAGAGGACGAGGCCCCGCCGGCCAAGGCGGCGCCCAAGGGAAAGGCCACGACCAAGGCCCCCACGAAGAAATAGCGTGATCACCCCCGCCGCCGTCCACGCCGCCGCCGTGGCGCTCCGGGGCGTCGCGCTCCGGACCCCGCTCCTGTCCGTGGCGGAGCTGGGGGTGTATCTGAAGCTGGAAAACCTGCAGCCGGTCGGGGCGTTCAAGGTCCGCGGGGCGTACAATGCCATCCGCAAGCTGCCTGATCCGGCGCGCCAGCGCGGGGTCATCACCTATTCGAGCGGCAACCACGGACAGGCAGTGGCCTACGCCGCGCAGCGGTTCGGCGTCCGCGCGGTGATCGTGATGCCGGAGACGGCGCCCGCTGTGAAGGTGGCGGGGGTCCGGAAATGGGGCGGGGAGGTCGTGTTCGCGGGACGCACGTCGGAGGACCGCCAGCGCAGGGCCGAAGCGCTCGCCGCGGGGGAGGGGCTGGCGATCGTGCCGCCGTTCGACCACGCCGACATCGTCGCGGGGCAGGCGACCGTGGGGCTCGAGATCGCCGAGCAATGCCCCGACGTGCAGATGGTGGTGGCGCCGGTGGGCGGCGGCGGGCTGATTTCCGGCGTCGTGGCGGGGCTCGCCGCGAGCGGAAGCGGCGCCACGGTGTGGGGGGTGGAGCCCGCGGGGGCGCCGAAGCTGCAGCGCTCGCTCGCCGCTGGGGCGCCGGTCCGCCTGGAGCGCACCGAAAGCATCGCGGATGGCCTGATCACGCTGACGGTAGGGCGCATCCCGTTCGGCGTGCTGCAACTGCACAAAGCTCGCCTGGGCGGTGTGGTGTTGGTGGATGATGACAGCATCCGGGAGGCGGTGCATTTTCTATATCGGCGCTGCAAGCTGGCGGTCGAGCCTTCCGGGGCGGCGACGACGGCGGCGGTGCAAAGCGGGGCGCTCACACCATCGGGCGCTACCGTGCTCGTGGTGAGCGGTGGCAACGTGGACCCTGCGCTGCTCGAGGACTGATCGGACCATGGCGGAGAGCGCCGGAGCCCGCATTCTGGTCGCCGACGACGACCAATCTCTCGTCCGGACCTTGAGCTGGATTCTCAAGGAGAACGGCTACGAGGTGATCACGGCGCCGGGGGGCGAAGGCCTGCTCGTGAAGCTCGAGGAGGCGAAGCCGAGCCTGCTGCTGCTTGACATCATGATGCCCAAAGTCGACGGCCTGCAGCTGCTGGAGCGCCTGAAGAGCGACCACCGTTTCCGCGACCTGCCCGTCCTGATGATCTCCTCGATGCCTCCCGAGGAGGCTACCGTGAAGGCCCTCGGCCTGGGCGCCGCCGACTTCATCTCGAAGCCGTTCCGGGTGCGGGAGCTGCTGGCGCGCGTAGAGGCGCACATCCGCGTGGGCCGCGAGCTCGCCAAGGCGCGCGAGGAGGCGAGGAGCCGCGCGGCGATGGTGGATATCCTCCAGGAAGTCACCGACTCGTTGAAGCCGGACGAGATCTACCACATCCTGGCACGGCGCGTTGCCCGGGTGCTCAATATCTCCAAGTGCTCGATGGTGCTTGCCAAGGCCGGGGACGAGGTCGGCGTGGTCGTGGCGGCGTACGAGAACCCGATGCTGCGCAACCTTCAGATCGAGCTGGTGCGCTACCCCGAGATCCGTCGCGCGCTCTCGACCGGCCGAATCGTGCTGGTGGAGGACGTCGCCACCGACCCGCTCTACGCCGAGGAGCGGCAGCGCTGGGAGTCCGACGGCATCAAGGTGCCCACCCGCTCGGCGGTGGCGATCCCGTTCTGGATGCGCGAGCAGCAGATCGGCGTGTTCTTCCTGCGCACCACCGGGGACGACCTCCCCCTCACCCAGGCCGACGCGCAGTTCGCCGAAACGGTGATCAAGACGGCCGTCGCCGCGATCGAGAAGGCGTACGATTTCGAGACCGCGGTGTCGGACAAGCAGCGGCTGGAGAAGCTCGCCGCTACCGACGCGCTCACCGGGTGCCTCAACCGCCGCGCCCTGGCGGAGGCGCTCGAGACCGAGATCGATCGGGCGCGCCGCTACACCCTGGGCCTCACCATTCTCCTGCTCGACATCGACCGGTTCAAGCAGATCAACGACTCGCGCGGCCACATCACGGGCGACTCGGTGCTGCGGCAAATGGGCGACCTGCTCATCCGCGAGGCGCGGTCGGTGGACATCGTGGCGCGCTACGGGGGGGAGGAGTTCGTGTTGGTGATGCCGGAGACCGCGATGCAGGGCGCGGCGATCTTCGCGGACCGCCTGCGGCGCCGTGTGGAGACGCGCGACTTCGCCGATCCCGGCGAGGACCCCCTGCACCTGACCGTGAGCATCGGGCTGGCCTCGTTCCCCGACGAGCGGATCACGAGCGCCGACACCTTCGTGGCGCGGGCCGACCAGGCCCTCTATCGGGCGAAGAACGAAGGCCGCAACTTGGTGCGGCAATGAGTGACCGCCGCTGCCCCAAGTGCGGGACCGTCTACGGCGACACCGCCCGGTTCTGCCCCCGGGACGGGACGATGCTCGTCGAAGTGCAGAGCAAGCCCGCGGCGCCCCACGCGCCCAAGACCGGCGGCAGCCAGACCTCCGTCCGCACCCCCGCTCCGGTCTCCCACGGACCCGGCCTCGACCGCGCCTCGAGCCTCTCCAGCCAGATCCTCGACGCCCGCTACGAAGTCCAAAAGAAGTTGGGCGAGGGCGGGATGTCCTACGTCTACCTGGCGCGGGACATCAACTCGGGCGAGACCGTGGCGATCAAGGTGCTCTCCCCCAAGCTCGCCGCGGACCGGAGCTCGGTGGAGCGGCTGCGCCGCGAGGCGGGGCTCGCCATGCGGCTGGACCACCCCAACGTCTGCCGCATCCTGCGGCTCGGCGAATCGGAAGACGGGCTCATCTACCTCGTCATGCCGTTCCTGAAGGGCGAGCTGCTCTCCGACCGCGAGGTGAAGGGCGGCCCGATGGATGTGGAGACCGGCGTGCGCCTCCTCAAGCAAGTGTGCGCCGGCCTGCACCACGCCCACGAGCTACAGATCATCCACCGCGATCTGAAGCCCGAGAACATCATGCTGGTCCCTGAAGACAGCGGGACCGAGAAGGCGGTGGTAATGGATTTCGGCCTCGCCAAGGAGCGCCGCGCCGACCCCGCCATTCAGAAGCTCACCGCCACTGGCATCATCCTCGGCACGCCGGAGTTCATGAGCCCCGAGCAGATCCGCGGTAAGCCGCTCGACGCCCGCAGCGACATCTACGCCCTCGGGATCGTGGCGTTCGAGATGTTCACCGGGAAACTGCCGTTTCAGGGCCGCAACGCGCAGGAGATGATGATCGCGCGGCTGCGCGGCTCAGCCACGTCGCTCCGCCAGATGCGCGCCGACCTGCCGGTCCACCTCGAGAAGGCGCTCGCCAAGGCGCTCGCCACCAACCCCGAGGACCGCTTCGCCACCACGCTCGAGTTCGCCGAGGCCTTGACCGGCGGCGGTGGCGGTGCCGGTTTGTTGGGCAAGATCTTCAAGTAACGAAAGGCGTCGAACCCATGCGTCGAACGAAGGCGTCGAACACCTGCGTCGCCGTGCTCACGGCCGCCCTCGCCGTTCCCCTCAATCTCTCCGCCCAGCAATCTCCGCCCGTCACGGCGATCCGTGCGGGCACGCTGATCGACGGGACCGGCACGGCGCCGGTGAGGAACGCGGTGGTCCTCGTGCAGGGCGACAAGATCACGGCCGTGGGGACGAACGTGGCGATCCCCGCCGGCGCGCGCGTGCTCGACCTCTCCGGCTCGACCGTCCTCCCCGGCTTCATCGACGCCCACGTTCACCTCATCGGCCACATCATCGGCGACGGCGACTGGCAGCATGCCGACTTGGTCGAGAGTCCCGCCCAGCTCACGCTGCTCGGCGCGGCTCACGCGCACCAGACCCTCGAGGCCGGGTTCACCACCGTGCGCAACGTGGGCGCGGGGCAGTTCACCGACATCGCCCTGCGCGACGCCATCAACGCGGGCTGGGTGCCGGGCCCGCGCATCCTCGGCGCCGGGATCTCCTTCGGGATCAACGGCGGCCACTGCGACAACTCGGCCGGATACCGCGAGGGGGCGCTGGCGCACGAGGGGACGATCGCTGACGGCGCCGCCGACGGGCCCGACGAGGTGCGCGAGGCGGTGCGCTACAACGTCAAGCACGGCGCCGACGTCATCAAGATCTGCGCGACGGGTGGCGTGCTCTCACCCGCCGACTCGGTGGGCGTCCAGCAGTACACCGAGGAGGAGATGCGTGCGATCGTGGAGACGGCGCGCATGACCGAGCGCCGCGTCGCCGCCCATGCCCACGGCACCGCTGGGATCAAAGCCGCCGTGCGCGCCGGTGTCGCCTCCATCGAGCACGGCTCGATCCTCGATGCCGAGGCGGTGCAGCTGTTGCGCGAGCACAGTACCTGGCTCGTCCCCACCCTGATGGCGGGGGAGGGCGTGGTCCGGCTGGCGCGGGACGGGCGGCTGCCGCCGGTGATCGCGGCCAAGGCGCTGGCCATCGCTCCACGGATGGAGCGCTCGTTCCGGATGGCGTTGGCGGGCGGGGTGAAGATCGCTCTCGGCACCGACGCGGGCGTCTTTACCCACGGCAGGAACGCCCACGAGTTCACGTTGATGGTCCGCTGGGGCATGACTCCGATGCAGGCCATTCAGGCCGGGACCCTCCACGGCGCCACCCTGCTCGGGCTCGAACAAAATCTCGGCACTGTCGCGGCCGGGAAGCTAGCCGATCTCGTCGCCGTGCGCGGCGACCCCCTGCAGGACATCACCGTCCTCGAGCGCGTGGACTTCGTGATGAAAGGGGGCGCGGTGTTCAAGCAGGACGGGCAGGTGGTGGGGCGGAGCGCCGCCGGGGTGCCATGAAGCGCTTCCCGGCGTTCGACCCCCCCGAATACGTCGACTGGAAGCCGGATCCGGCGCTCGTCCAGGCCTTCCGGAAGACCATCGAAGCCGATGTGAATCGCGCGTCGCTCGTCTCCCGCCTCCCGAACGAGCAGAAGCGCGACCTGTACGCAGGATTACTGCGCGCCCGACTCCACGACATCCAGCTCAAGCGCTGGGTGCGCACCGGCGTCATCTCCAAGGCCTGGCTCGGCACGGGCGAAGAGGCGACGACGGTGGGCCCGGTACACGCGCTGGAGCGCGGCCAGGACGTCGTCGCCCCGATGATCCGCAACGCCGGCGCGTGCTGCGAGATGGGGATGTCCATCGCCGACATGTTGCGCGCCTACCTCGCCACCGCGGATTCCCCCACGCACGGCCGCGATCTGCACGTCGGCTCCTTCGCACAGGGCGTGCTGCAGCCGATCTCTCATGTGGGTGACATGGTGCCGGTGATCGCGGGGATCGCGCTCACCTTCAAGCTGCGTGGCGAGCGGCGCGTGGCGCTCACCTGGGTGGGCGATGGCTCGACCAAGACCGCCGCGGCGCACGAGGGGACGAACTTCGCCGCGGTGCAGCAGGTACCGGCGATCTTCGTCATCGAGAATAACCGCGTGGCCCTGGGCACCCGGCTCGAGCAGCACCACCTTCCAGGCAACTTCGCCGACTGGGCGGCCTCGTACGGGATCTGGGACGCCAAGTTCGACGGCAACAACGTGCTCGACGCTTACGCCGCGACGGCGATCGCCGCCGAACGGTGTCGCGGTGGAAACGGCCCCGCGATACTGGTCGCCGAGACGTTTCGGATGGGCGGCCACGCGACCCACGACGAGCGCGAGGCGCGGGAGACCTTCCCCGCTGAGCTGTTCCAGGCGTGGGGGAAGCGCGACCCGGTCGGCTTGTATGAGGAGTACTTGAAAGAGGAGGGGTGGACGGCGCCGGAGCTCGAGGCGGTGGAGGCGGCGGTGGCGGCGGAGGTGGAGCGGGCGGCGGAGGAGGCGCTCGCGAGTCGGCAGAACCTGCCGGCGCCGGAGTCGGCGCTGAACGACGTGTACGCGATGGTGCGGAGGAACAGTGAGCTGTAGAATGGGTTATGATGACCGCCGTGTCCATCCCACCGTCCGACTGCGACTGTCAAGGAGTCCTTTAGGGTCCGACAGTCCGACCCGAGGCCGCTCAATGAACCGATTGATGATCACCACGCTCGTCATCGCCGCCTGCACGCCGTCCGACTCGACCACCGCCCAGAGCCCCCCGCCGGGGCGGATCACGGTCGCCGTTGCGGGGCACGACCTGTTCGTCCCGACCGGGTTCACGGTCAACCTGTTTGCTGAAAACCTCGGCAACGCCCGCCATCTGACGCGTGGCCCCGATGGATCGGTGTACTTGTCGGTGAGTCAGGCGGGCAGGATCGTGCGGCTGCCCGACACGAACGGCGATGGCGTTGCCGACACCGTGATCACGGTGGCGTCCGGCCTGAACCGCCCGTTCGGGATCGCATTCCGCGGCGATACGATGTACGTGGGCGAGACGAACGCCATCAAGCGGTTCGATCCCGGCGCCACGACGTCGGTGACTCTGGTCTCTGGAATCCCAGGCGGCGGGCATTCGACGCGCACGCTTGTCTTCGGTCCCGACGGGATGATGTACCTGAGCGTCGGCTCCTCCTGCAACATCTGCGACGAATCGGATCCCCGGCGTGCGGCGGTCGTCCGCTACAGCCTCGACGGCAGCGGGGAGCACCTCTTCGCCACAGGCCTGCGCAACTCGGTGGGGCTCGCGTTCCATCCCACGACCGGCGAGCTGTGGGCCACGAACCACGACCGCGACAACCTGGGCGACGACTTGCCCCCCGAGCGGATCAACATTCTCAAGGACGGCAAGTTCTACGGCTGGCCGCAGTGCTACCTCCCCGGCCAGCCGAACCCCGAGTATCCGACCGCCGACTGCGCCAACGTCGAGCCGCCGGCCATCACCTTCCAGGCCCACTCGGCGCCGGACGGGCTAGCCTTCTACACGGGCACCACGTTTCCCGCCGAGTACCGGGGCGACGCGTTCGTGACCTATCACGGGTCGTGGAACCGCTCGGTGCCGACCGGCGCGAAAGTGGTGCGCGTGCGCGTGCAGAACGGGCGCCCCGTCTCGGTGGAGGACTTCGTCACCGGCTGGCAGCTCCCCGACGGCTCGCGCTGGGGGCGGCCGGTGAGCGTGGTGACCGCGAGTGATGGGTCGCTGCTTGTGTCGGACGACATGGGCGGGCGCGTGTGGAGGATCAGCTATGGCCATTAGGCGGGTAGGCGGTTTGGCGGTTAGTGGGCTCGGTGCCGCGGCGGTACTTCTAGCCGCCTACCCGCCTAACCGCCTGAAGCCCGACATTCACGCCGAGTACGTAAAGTACCCGAGCGGCAAGGACACCGTCACCGCCTACCTTGCCTACCCCGAGCGCCGCGACCCCGCGCCGGCGGTGATCGTGATCCACGAGATCTTCGGGCTGTCGGACTTCATCCGGCGGACCACGGAGCAGCTCGCGACCGAGGGGTTCGTCGCCATCGCTCCCGATCTGCTGTCGCGCCGCGGCGGGACACCGGCGGGGGGCGATGCGGCGCGGCGGCTCATCGGTTCGCTGCCACCCGACTCGATCACGGCGGACCTCGACGGCGCCGCGGCCTATCTGCGGACGCTCAAGGCGGTGCGGGCGGATCGGATCGGCGCGATCGGGTTCTGCTGGGGCGGGGGTCAGAGCTTCCGCTATGCGACGAACAACCCGTCGCTGCGGGCGTTCGTGGTGTGTTACGGCCCGGGCCCGAGCCTTGCCGACGTGGCGCGAATCCAGGCGCGCGGGCTGGGCGTCTACGCCGAGCACGACGCGCGGATCAACGCCAATCTCCCGGACGTCGCCGCCGCCCTGCAGCAGGCAGGCAAGGAGTACCGGTACACAGTGTATCCAGGGGTCGGGCACGGGTTCCTGCGGTCGCGGGAGAAGCCGGTAGTGGCGGACAGCGCGTGGGGAACCGTCATCCGGTTCTTCAGGGCAGAGCTGGAAACCAGATAAGCCCTGCTCCTTCCGTCGCAGTTCAGTGCCGAACCATCTCCGCTATGTACTCCCGCGCTCGCTCCAGCGCCGCGTCCCGCCCGGCGAGCAGGTCGTTGACGTTCACCTCCACAGGCTGCTCGGGCGCGATCCCCAGGCCGGCGAACTCGGTCCCGTCGGGAAACGCGTTCCGCGTCACGCACAACTGGAAGCTCCACCCCCGAGGCAGGGGAATGGTGATCTGCCACCCCGCGCTTCCGGACGTCCGCTCGCCGATCACGAAGCCGCGCTGCGCGTTGCGGACCGCCACCACGAAGTCTTCGGCGGCGCCGGACGTGCGCGGCGAGGCGAGCACCGCGATCGGACCCGTATAAGCCGGGTGGTCCCGGCGAGGCGTAATGGTATCGGGCGGAGCCGAGTACCACGAGAGGGATGAATCCCACGGATCGGCGGCATGCTGGGTGGGACGATACTGGGGCGTCCGCCAGCGGGCGGTGACGAACGGCTTGTCGGTGAGTCTGGTGAGGATCGCATATCCGGTCTCGCTCGCCCCGGCCTCGTTGTCGCGCAGGTCGATGAGCAGCCCCGTCACCCCGACGAACCCCGCGAAGACACGGTCGAAGTCCTTCACGAGGTCGGGATCCTCGAACGAATTGAGGCGTACCCAGACGGTCCGGTCGGGGAGGGTGTCGACCTCGAGCGCCGGGTGCGCGAGGGGCCAGCGCTCGGTGAGGCCGATGCTGCGCGTGACGCTCGCGCCGCGGGTGGCGTCCCCCGGCAGGCGGAGTTGCAGCTGCACCGCCGTACCTTTCGGGCCCTCGAGCAGCCGCTCCACCGCTCGCCGCCAGCGGTCGCCGGCCGAGGAGCCGGGGGTGCCGGGGAGGATCGAGTCGCGAATCCAGTCGGCGGCCGGGATGCCCTGGACTGAGAGGATTTCCGCGAGGCGCTCGGGTCGGGCGACGCGCATCTCGTCGTTTTCGGCGTAATCGAGGATGAACGGACGGCCCTCGACACTGCGGACGAGCAGCGGCGGCCGGCCGAGGCGGGACAGGACGGCTGGCGCGGGGGTCACCCCGGTGCGCCCGTCGCCCAGCAGCGCGGCCATCCGGCGCAGGCGCTGGTAGAATTGTAGATCGGTCTGGCGCGGGGCGGCTGCCGCGAGCGTCGCGGTCAGGGCGGAATCCCAGTCGGCGCGCATCCGGTCCCGATAGGCGAAATTGTAGCGGGCCTCGCTCCAGAGCGTCGCGACCGCGCGAGCGCGGTCGGCGGCGGTGAGCTGTTGGCTCGCGCTTCGTACCGGGGCGGCAAGCAGCGCGGCGAGGCACACCAGCGGGAGGGTGCGGGACGGCATGGCGATAATCTACCTGGTCCTCTTCGTCTCGCCGCAGGTGCTCTTGTACGTCTACCTGCGCGAGCGGCTTCCGGACCCGCGCCGCCCCGAGCGCGCGCGGCGGGTGCGCCTCGCGCTCGCCGTCCTGTTCGCGGTCTTCAATGTACCCTGGTTGTTCGTCGCCGCGCGGATTCTGTTCGGCTCTATCTGGGGCGTGGGCCGCATTCCCTACATCGCTCCATTCGTCGCGTGGCAGATGCTGGGGTGGGTGTTGTGCGGGCTGGTGGCGGTGTACGTCCTTGGAAAGGCCGTGCGTGGTGCGTGGTTCGTGGTGTTCTCCGGGCGCACCCGAATGGTCGGTGAGGACCGTCAAGCACCAGGCACCACGCACGACGTACTCTCCCGCCGCCAGTTCCTGGCGCGCGCGACCTATACCTACGCCGCCCTCGGCGCCGCCGCCTCGGCCCAGGGGATCTGGAACGCGTTCCGCGATCCCGAGGTCACGCGACGCACGCTCCATTTCCCCGATCTCCCGCCCGGCCTCGATGGTCTGACGCTGCTCCACGTGTCCGACGTGCACGCCGGGATTCACATGGGGCGGGAGCAGATGGAGGCGATCGTCGCACGAGCCAACGCGCTTCGTCCCGATCTCATCGTCCAGACGGGCGACATGATCGACATCTCCCAGCACTACATCCCGGACTACGTCCGGGTCTTCCGCGATCTCCGGGCCCCCCTCGGCGTCGTCACCGTGCTCGGCAATCACGACCGCTACACGGGCGAGGCCGCGGTGATCCGCGGCGTGCGTGACGCGGGACAGGTGTTCGTCCAGAACGGCGCGCATGTCATCGAGCGCAACGGCGCGACGCTTGCCCTGCTCGGCATCGAAGACCCGCACCAGTGGACGGCCGACGACCCCCAGCCCGGCGACATCGCCACGGCCCTGCGGGCCGCGCCGCCTGAGGCGTTCAAGATCCTGCTCGCGCACCGGCCGGGCGCGTTCGACGGCGCGATCCCCCGCGGCATTCCCCTCACCCTCGCCGGGCACATCCACGGCGGGCAGTTCTATCTGCCGGTGATCGGGTGGTCGGCGGGACGGCTGATCACGAAGTACGTGATGGGGCACTTCCAACGGGGGAGGAGCCAGCTCTACGTGAGCCGGGGGATCGGCGTGGTGGGGATTCCGATTCGGGTGTTCGCCCCGCCGGAGATTGCGTTACTCGAGCTGCGACGGAACGACGGAATAACGGAACGGGACGTGGCCCGCTGACGCCCCTCCCTTCCGTCATTCCGTCATTCCGTCGCCTTTGATTGCAGACCAGGCGCCTTCCAGGGTCAGCGCCACCGCGGCGTGATCCGGCGTCCATTCCTTCCCAGCGACCTTCTCCACCGCGTGCCCCACCACCGCCAGCCACACCCCCGCCCACACTTCGGCGCTGCCGACCCGCACCGTGCCGTCGGCCTTCCCCTGCGCGACGATGCCCTCGAGGCCGCGGCGCAGCTCCCGGGAGAGCTCCCGCGACTTGTCGTCCAGCAGGTCGCCGTGGGATGTGAGGAAGAGGATCCGCACCACCGCCGGGTCGCGCGCGGCGCCGTCCACGAGCCCGCGAGCCACGGCGGCGAGCGCGTCGCGCGCCGGGAGGCGAGCCTCGCCCGTGTCCTTCACGAGCTTCACCGCCCAGCGCGCGGCGGCCCGGTACAGTTCGTTCAGGAGGTGCTGTTTCCCCTCGAAGTGCCGGTAGATCGTTCCCTCCGCCACGCCGGCTTTCTTGGCGATCAGGGGGGTGGTGGTGAGGTGATAGCCTCGCGTTGTGAACAGCTCCAGCGCTGCACGCACCAGCCGCTGGCGTGTCAGATCGGCCTGCTTCATGAACGGCGAATCTAATATCGGACAACGGGTTCCGCTGACTTCCCGCTCCCAGGACCGGTCGCTAGCTTTCCGGCCGCTTTCGATTCCCTTCGACGCGACGCTTTGGAGAGGATTGCGCGATGCGCATGCTGGTCTTGGGCGCGGGGCTGCAGGGGTCTGCCTGCGCATACGATCTGTTACGGCAGCCGGAGGTGGAACGCGTCACCCTCGCAGACTTGCGGACCGACCGCCTGCCGAAGTTCCTCAAGCGCGCGAAGCAGCGCCTGACCCTCGCCAGACTGAACGTCCGGAACAAGGCCGCGCTACGGAAGCTGATGAAGGGTCACGACGCGGTGATGAACGCCCTGCCGTACTATTTCAACCTTCAGGTGTCGAAAGCCGCGGTGGACACCGGGCTCCACGGCTCCGACTTGGGCGGCAACACCGAGATCGTGGGGATGCAGCGCAAGCTGCATAAGGCGGCCGTGAAGCGGGGCGTCTCGATCATCCCCGATTGCGGCCTCGCCCCCGGGATGGTGAACATCCTCGCCGCGGAGGGGATTCGCCGCGTCGGCGTGGCGGACAGCGTGAGGATCTACGTCGGCGGCCTCCCTCAGCAGCCGGAACCCCCGCTCTACTACCAGATCGTCTACTCCCTCGAGGGCGCGCTCGACTACTACACGACGCCCTCCCTGGTGCTGCGCCACGGCAAGCTGACCCGCGTGGACGCGCTGTCGGAGCTCGAATCGGTGGAATTCCCGGGGCCGGTGGGAAGGCTCGAGGCGTTTCACACGGGTGGCGGCATCTCCACGATGCCGTTCACGTGGGAGGGGAGGGTGCGCTCGATGGAGTATAAGACGCTGCGCTACCCCGGACACGTCGCGATCATGCGGCCGATCCGCGAGCTGGGCCTCCTCGACGTGAAGCCGATCGACGTGCAGGGAACGAAGGTGGTCCCGCGCGCGGCGTTCATCGCGGCGGTGTCGCCGAAGCTCACCAAGCCCGAGGGGCGCGACCTCGTCGCGCTGCGGGTCGAGGTGACGGGGAGGACCGGCACGAAGGTCGGGTGGCAGCTGCTCGACTACTACGACGAGGCGCGCGGCATCAGCGCGATGATGCGCACCACCGGCTACTCGCTCGCCATCACCGGGCTGATGCAGGTGGACGGCCGCGTCACCGCCACGGGGGTGTACACGCCCGACGAAGCGGTGCCGTACCAGCCATACGTGGAGGAGCTACGGAAGCGCGGAGTGGAGATCCGGGAGATTCAGTAGCTCCAGCTGCTCCCGACCAAGAACTGCCCGCCCTCGCTGCCCCGTCCGTACCCGACCACGACCATCGTATTGCGGAGAAACCGCAGCGCCATTTCGGCGCCGCCGCTCGCGTGTAGCCCGTCCGTCGCGAGCTTGAAACCCTCGCCCGGCCCGAACACGCGCCCCACGTCGTAGAACCCCACGATCTTCAGCTCGAACACCGACGGCGCCCAGAGCAGCGCGTAGCGCGCTTCGAGGCCGCCCACGAGCTTTCCGGCGCCGGTGAAGCGGCCGTCGTAGTAGCCGCGCAGCGACTTGAACCCCCCCACTGCGATGAACGGCCGCTCGCTCGATTCCATCACCATCTGCGGGGCGAGCGGGGGCGACCCGCCGATGTCCTCGCCCGCCAGCCGCGCCGCCAGGGT
>JACOVF010000083.1 GCA_016177465.1 Gemmatimonadota bacterium | reverse complement strand
TCGGGAACGGGCGTGGGATAATCACCCGAGAAGCAGGCGTGACAGAACTCGCGCGAGTCGCCGCCCGCGGCGCGCAGCATCCCCTCGAGCGAGAGATAGCCGAGGGTGTCCACGCCCAGGTGCTGGCGGATCTCGGCGATCAAGTGGCTCGAAGCGATCAGCTCGCTCTTGGTCGGCGTGTCGATGCCGTAATAACAGGGCCCGGTGATCGGTGGGGAGGCGACCCGGAAATGCACCTCTTTCGCCCCCGCCTGGCGGATCATCTGTACCAGCCCGCGGCTCGTGGTGCCGCGCACCAGCGAGTCGTCCACGACCACGACCTTCTTGCCCTCGAGCACCTCGCGCACCGGATTGAACTTGATCTTCACCCTCGCGTTACGACCCGCCTCGACAGGATGGATGAACGTGCGGCCCACGTAGTGATTGCGGATCAGTGCGTGCTCGAGCTTGATGCCCGACTCCTCCGAGAACCCCAGGGCCATAGCATTCGATGAGTCGGGCACGGAGAAGACGCAATCAGCGCCGGGCACTGGGTGCTCCTTGGCGAGCTCGCGGCCCAGGGCGCGGCGCACCCGATCCACCGAGCGGCGGAAGATCGTGCTGTCGGGCCGGGAGAAATACACCAGCTCGAAGATGCAGCGGCGATGCTCCTTGGCCGGCAGGCTCGGCAGGACGTCGACCTCACCACCCTGGATCCGGACGAAGTCGCCCGGCTCGAGCTCGCGCACCACCGCGGCGCCGATCAGGTCGAGCGCGCAGGTCTCCGACACGACCACGTGCCCGCCACCCAAACGGCCCAGGGTGAGCGGCCGGAACCCGCGCGGATCCACGATGGCGTACAGGGTCCGCCCGATCGTGACCACGAGCGAGTAGGCGCCCTCCACGCGCTCCAGCGCGTCGAGGAGCTGGTCCTCCGGCTCGCGTGCCTCGGAGCGGGCGATCAGGTGCACTAGGACTTCGCTGTCGGAGGAGGTCTGGAAGATCGACCCCTTGGCGACGAGGTCGGCGCGGAGCTGGACGGCATTGGTGAGGTTGCCGTTGTGGCCAAGGGCGAGCGGGCCTTCACGGTAGCGGGCGAGGATCGGCTGGGCGTTGGCCAGCACCGAGGAGCCGGCAGTGGAATAGCGCGTGTGCCCGATGGCGACGTCGCCCTGGAGTCCCGCGAGAACCGGCTCGTCGAAGATGTCGGACACGAGCCCCATCCCCCGGTGGGAGCGAGCCACGCCCTCGCCGTCCACCGCGACGATCCCGGCCGACTCCTGGCCGCGGTGCTGCAGGCTGTAGAGCCCGAGATACACGAGCCGCGCTGCGTCCTGAACGCCCGAAACGCCGATGATGCCGCACATCCTGCGTCAGTCTCCCATGCGCCGGGGAATCGCCTCGAAATATACCTCGCGGAACCGGGCGACGGGTTGCTCGATCGCGCCGTCGCGCAGCCGGACGCGTAGGACGCCATTCTCCGGGCCGACGGCGCCCGCTCGATGAGCCGGTACCCCGTGCTCCTGCGCCAGTGCCAGGACCGCGGAAGCGCGCTCGGGGGGGCACGTAATCACGGCTCGTCCATGGGATTCACTGAACAGCACGTCGTATGGTGTAAGACGTATGGCGTACGACGTCAGGTCGATGTCCAAGCCGAATCCAGCTGGTTGATATGGCCCGCCCATGGCGACTTCTGCAACGGCCACGCCTAGCCCGCCCTGCGAGCAGTCATGCGCCGACCGGAACAGTCCGGCTTCGGCCCCGGCCACGAGCAAGTCCACCAGGCGCCGCTCGGTCGCCAGATCCACGGCGGGGGGCTCGCCGCCCACGAACCCGTGGAGGCACTCCCACAGCGCCGACCCACCAAGCTCCGGCCGCGTGTCGCCGAAGATGAACACCACGTCGCCCGGCTGCCGGGCGTGACTCGGCACAGCGCGGTCCACGCGCGAGACCAGCCCCACCATCCCGACGACCGGCGTGGGGTCCACCGCGCCCGTCGGGCTCTCATTGTAGAAGGAGACATTTCCCCCGGTGACCGGCGTGCTGAGCGCCCGGCAGGCGTCGGCAATACCGCGGCAGGCCTCGCGGAACTGGTAGAACACCGCGGGCCGTTCCGGGCTACCGAAGTTGAGGCAGTCGGTGATGCCGAGGGGACGCGCCCCCGTGCAGGCGATGTTGCGCGCCGCTTCGGCGACGGCGGCCTTCCCCCCTTCGTAGGGGTTCAGGAGAACATACCGCGAGTTACAATCGGTCGTGACGGCGATGCCGAATTCCGCATTGCGCACTCGGACGACTCCCGCGTCACCACCCGGCGCGATGACGGTCGACGCCTGGACGGTCGAGTCGTACTGCTCGAAGAGCCAGCGTTTCGAAGCGAGCGAGGGGTGGTCCAGCAGCCGAAGCAACGCTTCGTCGGGAGATGGGAGAGGGGAGGCGGGAGAGGGGCACGCCGAGCGGAGCTTGGCGATCGCGGGATCCTCGGCGGCTTCCGGATGATAGACCGGGCAGTCCTCGATCAGCCGCTGGCCGGGGATCTCGACCACGACCTGTTGCTTCCACGTGGCCCGGTAATACCCGTCGGCCGTGACCCGGCCGATCGGCGTCGCGGTCAGCTCCCACTTCGCGGCAATCGCCTGCACCTCGGCCACGCGGTCGGCCTTGGCGACGACGAGCATCCGCTCCTGCGATTCCGAGAGCAGGATCTCGTACGGCGTCATCCCCGGCTCGCGAGTGGGGACGAGCGACAAGTCGATCTCCACCCCCACGCCGCCGCGCGCCGCCATTTCCGCGGAGGACGACGTCAACCCTGCCGCCCCCATGTCCTGGATCGCCACGATGTGGCCGGAATGGATCAGCTCCAGGCTCGCCTCGAGCAGCAGCTTCTCGGTGAACGGGTCGCCCACCTGCACCTGCGGGCGGCGCTGCTCGCTCTCGTGGGTCAGCTCCTCGGAGGCGAACGAAGCGCCGTGGATGCCGTCGCGCCCGGTCCGCGCGCCCACCGCAAGTAGCACGTTACCCACCCCGTGCGCGGCAGCCGTGATGAGCTCCCGCTCCTTCAGCAGGCCGACACACATCGCGTTCACGAGGGGATTGCCGCTGTACCCCGAAGCAAAGTCGACCTCGCCGCCGAGCGTGGGGACGCCCACGCAGTTGCCGTAGTCCCCGATGCCGCGCACGACGCCGGCGAAGAGATACCGGTTGCGGGGCTCCTCGAGCGGCCCAAAGCGCAGGCTGTTGAGGAGCGCCACGGGGCGAGCGCCCATCGTGAAGACGTCGCGCAGGATCCCGCCCGCGCCCGTGGCCGCGCCCTGATACGGCTCGACTGCCGAGGGGTGGTTGTGGGACTCGATCTTGAACGCCACCGCCCACCCGTCCGGCAGGCGCAGGACGCCGGCGTTTTCCCCGGGGCCCTGAACCACGTGCGGCCCGGTGGTGGGGAAGGTCTTCAGGATGGGCTTCGAGTGCTTGTAGGAGCAGTGCTCGCTCCACAGCGCCGAGAAGATACCCAGCTCGGCGAAGGTGGGCCGCCGCCCCAGCATTCCCTCGATGCGGCGGTACTCCGCTTCGGTGAGGTTGTGTTCCTGGACCAGCCTGGGGGTGATCGGCGGATCGCCTGGGAAGGGCGTGGCGCCCTTGCCACGCGATCCGGTCACGACCGGGACGGTCGGGCGCCGGCCACGCCCTTCATCACCGAGCGGAACACCCGGCCGAGAACACCTTCCTCGGCTTTGAGCAGCGACTCGGCCTCCCCGGCGTCGAACCACAGGCCGTGACAATGGGTGCACTGGTCGATCTGGATCCCGTGCCAGTCGCCGGTGATGAGGTCATAGCCGCACTTGGGGCACTTCATGTAATGGGACTTGCGCTCCGCCTCGGCCTGTGCCTTCTGCGCCACCTCGCGCTGCTGGCGCAGCAGCTCAGCATCGCGCTTGGCGAAGTATTCGTCTTCGTTCCGGCTTGGTTTCTCGGGCATCAGGGCTCACCCGGTTAAGGTCGGTTTGCAACGGGCGTGCGGCCCGGGGGGGACGAAGACTCGCCGCTGTAGCCGTGGCCCGGCCAGCGGACGATCGCATCCACCACCAGGCCGTTTTGCAGGATCACCACGTCGGCCGTGCCGCAGCTGCGCTCACACCCGTTGGGATAGTAGATGTAGGTGTGCTCGCCCATCCGCCGCACTTCCATGGGCGGGCCCCACAGTGCGTACACGTCGCGCTCGCTCATCCCCGGCGCCACCGTGCCGGTGTCCTGGGAGGTGTAGGGCACGTCCTGCACCGGCCGAGACACTGTGGGTGCAGGGGGCGGGGGCGACTGCGGCCTCGGCTGCGCTGCGGCCCGCGCTACGCTATCGCGCCGGGCCGAGTCCGCCGCCGCGGGGGGCTGGGTCGCCGTCCCGCGCTTTTTGGTGAACACGCCCTTGATCCTGTCACACCCTGAGGTGGCGACCGCCAACAGCGCGCACATCAGAAGCAGGCTGCGTCGCATTGCGAGCCTCCATCGAAAGGAAGACACGGGCACCGTCCTGGCCGCCCAGGGCCGGAGCGTTGCGGCGCTCCGGGTGCGGCATGATTCCCACCACGTTCCGCGCGGCGTTGCACACGCCGGCGATGCCGTCGACCGAGCTGTTCGGGTTGTCGCCCACGTAACGCCACACCACCTGTGCGTTCGCCCGCAGCTCCGCGAGCGTCTTCTGGTCTGCCACGTAGCGGCCATCCCCGTGGGCGATCGGGACCACCAGCTCCTCCCCACGCTCGTACCGGCATGTGAACGGCGTGTCGGCCGCCTCTACGCGCACCCGCACGGGGCGCGACAGGAACTTGAGTCCCGCGTTCCGCATCAGAGCGCCCGGGAGCAAGCCGGCCTCGCACAGGATCTGAAAGCCGTTGCAGATGCCGAGCACCGGGCCGCCGGCCCGCGTGTGCTCAGCCACCGCGGCCATCACCGGAGAGAAGCGGGCGATCGCGCCGGAGCGGAGGTAGTCGCCGTAGCTGAACCCGCCGGGCAGCACGACGACGTCCGCCTGCTGCAGGTCGGTATCGCGGTGCCAGACGTAGTAGGCGTCCGAGCCCGCGGCCTGCGCGGCGTCGAGTGTGTCGGCGTCGCAGTTCGAGCCGGGGAAGACTACGACCGCGACGCGCTTCACCCTAAAGGACTCCCTTCCGGTCGCCCGGCGGTGTCCACGGCGACCGAGAAGTCTTCGGTGACGGGGTTCGCCAGCAGGCGGTCGCACATGGTGCGGGCCCGCACCGCGGCCTCTTCCTTCGTGGGCGCGGTCACCTCGAGCACGAGGTGTTTGCCAACCCGCACGTTCGCGGCCTCGGCGAACCCCAGGGCGTGTAACGCGTGCTCCACGGCCTGGCCCTGCGGGTCGAGCAGGGACGCACGGGGCATCACCCGGATCTCGACGCGGAAGGCGCCCATCACTCGCCTCGGCGTGGGGTGATGCCGCGCCGTCGTGGGCCTGAGGCCTCGTCCGCCAAGTCGTCGTTCTCGCGGATGACGATCGGGCCGGCGATCTCCGCCTCCTCGTCCTCGTCCGCGCCGACTACGAACCCCAACAGAGCCGCTCGCGACACCCCGTACCCCATGTAGGCGATTCCTAGGGGGAAGAAGAAGACATCGTGCTTCCAGATACCGAAGATGAGGATAAACAGGATGAGCGCGAGACCCAAGAGCCCCCGCACGCTGCGGACCCCGGCCTTCGGCAGCGTCGCATAGCGCACGTTACTCACCATCAGGATCGTGAGGAGGATCATGAGGAAGGTGAGCAGCAGCGGCCAGGGCAGGTAGCGGAGGGTCTGCTGGTACAGGTCCGTTTGCGTGAACGGGTAGTAAGTCGCGAGCGTCATTCCCGCCGCGGGGGACGGCAGGCCGATGAACGACGTCTTGGGCCGGCCGGCCTGCGTGATGTTGAAGCGGGCGAGCCGGATTGCCACGCCCATCACGTAGAAATAGCAGAACACCCACGCGGCTTGCCCGGCGCTCGAAAAGTTCAGCTGGTACATCAGGAACGCGGGCGCCACCCCGAAGCTGACCACGTCCACGAGACTGTCCAGCTCGGCGCCGAAGCGGGTGCCCGTCTTCGACAGCCGGGCCACCCGGCCGTCCAGCGTGTCCAGGATCCCGGCGAAGACGATGTACCAGCTCGCTCGGTAGAATTCCTCCCGGGTGGCGAGCACCATCGACCAGATGCCGAAGAACAGGTTGAAGAGCGTGAACAGGCTTGGTACCACGATCACGACGCGCCGGATGTTCGCCGGGCGGAAGCGCGGCGCGTTCATAGCTCGTACACCGCCAGGATCGATGTCCCCGCGAGCACATGCTCGCCCGGGACGACCTTGATCACCGGCCGGGCCGAGAGCGGCAGGAACACGTCCACCCGGGAGCCGAAGCGGATCATCCCCAGCCGCTCGCCCTGCATGGCCGGATCGCCGGGCTTAGTGTCCGTCACGATCCGGCGCGCGATCTGGCCGGCGATTTGCCGCACCAGCACGGGGCCGTGGGGGCCGGCGATCCCGATGGAGGACTGCTCGTTGTCGAGGCTCGCCTTCTCCGCTGCCGCGTGCAGGAACTTCCCGGGGTTGTAGTGCACCAGCTCCACCCGGCCCGTCACCGGGTAGCGGTTCACATGCACGTTGAGGACGTTCATGAAGATCGAAACGCGCCGCGCCCGAGCTTTGAGGAACATCGGCTCCTCGACCTCGGCGACGCTCACGATCTTGCCGTCGGCTGGGGCGATCACGTACACGTCCCCGCGCGGACCCGGGCGTGCCGGGTCGCGGAAGAATACGAGCAGCCACATCGCCACGAGCGCCAGCGCCCCTGCTGGCCCCCACAGCCAGCCACCCCACCGCAACGCCCCCCATGTGCTCAGCGCTGCCAGCGCCCAGCCGATCGCGATGAAGGGCCAGCCCTCCGGCGCCATCCGCATCAGGTGCCCGCCAGCGGGTGGCCCGCGACCGGCAGCGAGTCTTTTAGGGCGAGGCGCCGGTAGGCGTCGAGGTAGCGCGTGCTCGTGGCCGACACGACATCGGGCGGCAGAGGCGGGGGCGGCGCGTTCCCGTCCCATTTTCCCTGGCGTTTGAGCTCGGCCAGGTAATCGCGCAGCGGCTGTTTGTCGAAACTGGGCTGGCTCCGGCCCGGCGCGTAGCGATCGGCGGGCCAGAAGCGCGACGAATCCGGCGTCAGGATCTCGTCGATCACGAGGAGGGTGCCGTCGGCCGTGGTGCCGAACTCGAACTTCGTGTCGGCGATGATGATGCCGCGCTCCGCGGCGTAGCGGTGTCCCGCCTCGTACAACGCTAGGCTCGCCTCGCGCAGCCGTTCGGCGGGCTCCCGGCCGAGCGCGCGGGCCACGTGTGCGAAGGTCACATTCTGGTCGTGCCCGGTCTCCGCCTTGATCGCGGGGGAGAAGATCGGCGGGTCGAGCCGCGCGCTCTCCTTGAGGTCGGTCGGCAGCGGCTCGCCCGCCAGCGTCCCCGAGACCCGATACTCGGCCCATGCCGAGCCGGAGAGGTAGCCGCGGACGACGCACTCGAACGGCACGGGGGTCGTGCGGCGCACGAGCATCGCTCGGCCCTCGAGGCTCGCGCGGTGGTCCGCGAGCGCCGGCACGCGCCGCACGATCTCGTCCGCGTCGGCGGTGAGGCAGTGGTGCGGCATCACGCCAACGAGGCGCGCGAACCAGAAGGCGCTGAGCTGGGTCAGCACGGCGCCCTTGTGAGGCACAGGCTCCCGGAGCACGACGTCGAATGCGCTCACCCGGTCGCTCGCGACCATCAGCAGCGCTTCGACGTCTACGACGTAGACCTCGCGGACCTTCCCACGACGCAGCAAGGGAAGGGGAAGATCGCTGGCGACAAGCAGGGCCGTCATACCTTCACCTCGGCGGCGGCCGCGGTGGGCGCGACCGCGTCGATGCGTTGGAGGAGCGCGGGAATCACGTCGTCGAGATACTCATCCACCTGCTTCGGTGCGCGGCCGACGTAGGCGGTAGGGTCCAGCCCGTCGGGCGCCACCGTGACCTTGAGCTTCTGGAACGCGGGATCGCGCGTCAGGCGGTCGAGCAGGTCATTCGGGGCGCCCTGCTCGGCGATCGCCTGCGCCACCGCCACGCTGTGCTGCCGGATCGTTTCGTGCAGCCGCTGGCGGTCGCCGCCGGCCTTTACCCCGTGCATCAACAGGCGCTCGGTGGCGAGAAACGGCATCATCGCCTGGACGTGCCGTGCGATCACCGGCTCCCGCACCTCGAGCCCCGCGGCCACGTTGGTCGCGAGGATGAGGATCGCATCGGTCGCGAGGAACGCCTCCGGCAGGACGAGCCGGCGGTTGGCGCTATCGTCCAGCGTCCGCTCGAGCCACTGCTCGGCCGCAGTGTGCCAGGCGTTGCCCTCGAGCTCCATCACGTAGCGCGCTAGGCTGGTCATCCGCTCGGCGCGCATCGGGTTGCGCTTGTAGGCCATCGCGCTCGAGCCCACCTGCTCGCTCTCAAACGGCTCGAGGATCTCGCCCTCGTGTTGCAGCAGCCGGAGGTCGGTCGCGAACTTGGCGGCGGACGCCGCGATGCTCGACAGCGTCGCGAGCACCTGGGCGTCCACCTTGCGCGGGTACGTCTGCCCGGTGACTGGAAACGAGCGGAGGAAACCCATCTTCCGCGCTACACGCGCGTCCAGCTCGAGGACCCTCTCCTCGTCCCCCTCGAAAAGATCGAGGAAGCTGGCCTGCGTTCCCGTGGTGCCCTTCACGCCGAGGTACTGCAGAGCGTCGAGACGGTGGAGCAGTTCTTCGGCGTCGAAGCCGAAGTCCTGCATCCACAGCGTGACGCGCTTGCCCACGGTCGTGAGCTGCGCCGGCTGGAAGTGGGTGTACGCGAGGCACGGGACCGCGCGATAGCGGCGCGCGACCTTGCTGAGCGCCACGAGGACTGCGCTCACGCGGCCGAGCAGCAGCCGCAACCCTTCCCGGATGAGGATCAGGTCGGCGTTGTCGGTGACGTAGGCACTGGTCGCCCCCAGGTGGAGGTACGGGCGCGCCAGCGGCGCCTGTTCGCCGAGATGGTGGATGTGAGCCATCACGTCGTGGCGGAGGCGCTTCTCATGCTCGGCGGCGCGGTCCAGATCCGCACTGTCGAGCTGCAGGTGCAGCTGGTGCAGTGCCTCCTCAGGGATGTCGAGCCCGAGCTCGCGCTGGGCTTCCATCAGGGCCAGCCAGAGCTGGCGCCAGGTTGTGATGCGGCGACGCTCGCTCCACAACGCCTGCATCGCCGGGGAGGCGTAGCGCGTGGAGAGCGGCGAGATCCAGGTCAAACGGTGGCCTTGGCGCGGGCGGCCAGCTTGCTCCAGTCGCTCAGAAACTGATCCAGCCCCCGGTCGGTGAGCGGGTGGAGCAGGAGCTTCTTGAGCACGTCCGGCGGCAGAGTCGCCACGTCGGCGCCGATCATCGCGGCCTCGACAACGTGCCGCGGGTGCCGGATCGAGGCAGCGAGGATCTCGGTCTCGATCCCGTAGTTGTCGAAGATCACGCGCGCCTCGCGAATGACGTCCATTCCCTCTTGGCCGACGTCATCGATCCGGCCGATGAAGGGGCTCACGAACGCGGCGCCCGCCTTCGCGGCGAGGAGGCACTGCACGCTTGAGAAACAGAGGGTGACGTTGGTCTTGATCCCGGCGGCGCCGAGCTGGCGCACCGCGACCATCCCCTCCTCGAGCATCGGGATCTTCACCACGATGTTGTCGGCGATTTTCGCGAGCTCCGTGCCTTCGTTCACCATCCCGGCCGTGTCGATCGACACGACCTCAGCTGAGACTGGGCCTTCGACCAGCGAGCAGATCTCCTTCAACACGTCTCGCGGGTCCAAGTCGCCCGCCTGCTTGGCGAGCAGTGACGGATTCGTGGTGATGCCGTCGATGAGACCGGCCTGCGCTGCCCAGCTGATGTCTTTGAGACTGGCGGTGTCCAGGAAGAACTTCATGACTCAGGCCTCGGCATAGAGGTCAGGGGGATAGCGCACCGCCACCAAGTACAGGCCCTGGGGCGGGGCCGGCGGACTGGCCGCCTGGTTGTCCGTCGCGGCAAGCAAACGGGAGAGATCCGACAGCGGGCGCCGCCCGAGGGCGACCTCAACCATCGCGCCCACCAGGAAGCGCACCATTCGGTGGAGGAACCGGTCGGCCTCGATCGTGAACATCACGCCCGCTCCGTCCGCTCGCGGCGCCCACTCTGCGAGCGCCACGCGGCATCGGTAGTGCGGGGTGGCCGCGCCCGCGGCGGCCAGGCCGCGAAACTCGTGCTCCCCCACGAGCGTCGTCGCCGCCGCCGCGAGCACGCCGAGGTCGAGCGGCCGGCAGAGAGCCCATTCGTACGGGCGCCGGAACGGCGAGCGGCCGCCGTCGTCCGTGCCGATCACGTAGCGGTAGCGTCGAGCCATGGCGCTGTTGCGCGCGTGGAAGCCGGGCCGCATCGGGTCCACGCGCTCCACCCAGATGTCCCGCGGCAGGAGCGCGTTCAGCGCACGACGCAGCGACTCGGTGTCGGCGGTCCATTTCGCCGCCACGCTGAACCCTACCCCCTGGCCCAGCGCGTGCACCCCACTGTCGGTACGTCCCGCCCCCGTCGCCGTCGTGCGCCGTCCGGTAAGCCGCGCAAGGACCGCCTCGACCTCCGCCTGCACCGTGCGCCCGGTGGCCTGCCGCTGCCACCCGACGAACTGCCCCCCGTCATAATGGATCACCGCGAGGTAGGGGCGGCTCGTCACGCGCGAAAGATAGAGAAAGGACGAGGGTACTTCAAGCCGCGCAACCCGTTGTCCTGTTTGACAAAACGCGATTTTTCGGGGTAGCTTTCGGCAGCTTCGACTCGTCCATGGCCGACTCTCTCTCCCCCCTCCACCAGGCGATCGCGTCCCTCGCCCAGCGCCAGTCCCTCTCCGAGCAACTCACCGCGGAGGTGTTCGGCGTGGTGATGCGTGGCGACGCCACACCCGCTCAGGCAGCGGCCCTGCTGATGGGGCTGCGGGTGAAGGGCGAGACGCCCGCGGAGCTCGCCGGGGCTGCGCAAGCGCTGCGAGCCGCGATGATTCGTGTCGAGCCGAGCGGCGACAACCTCGTAGATACCTGCGGCACGGGGGGCGGCAAGGTGTCCACGTTCAACATCTCGACGGTCGCGGCGTTCGTGGCGGCGGGCGCGGGAGCCAGTGTCGCCAAACATGGCAACCGCTCCTTCACCTCAGCCTGCGGCTCCGCCGACGTGCTGGAGGCGCTGGGCGTCCGCATCATGCTGGACGCTGCAGGGGCGGCGCGGGTGCTGCGCGAGGCGCGGCTCACGTTCCTCTTTGCCCCGAACTTCCACCCCGCCATCCGTCACGTGGGCCCCATCCGCAGAGAGCTCGGCGTCACGACGATCATGAACCTGCTCGGGCCCCTGGCAAACCCCGCGGGCGTGCGTCGCCAGGTGATCGGCGTTGCCGACCCCGACCGCGCCTCCCTCGTGGCCGACGCGCTGACCCACCTCGGCTCCGAGCACGCGATGGTAGTGCACGGCCGGATCGGCATGGACGAGATCTCGCCGCTGGGGGTGACGGACGTGTGGGAAGTGCGGGACGGCCGGGTCACGGCTTGGCAGCTGGACCCGGGCATTTACCGGCTCAGCATCCCGGACGTCGCGGCGCTCAGGGGCGGGAGCCCTGCGGAAAACGCGGCGCGGGCAGAGCGGATCCTAGCGAACGGGGGAGATGATTGGGATGGTGTGGCCGCCGTGCTCCTGAACGCGGGAGCGGCCATCTATGTAGCTGGCCTCGCCAAGTCTTACGCTGAGGGGATCGGGCGGGCGCGAGAGGTGATCGGCTCGGGAGCCGCCCGCACCGCCCTCGAGCGGCTCCGGAAGGCGAGCCTCAGTACTTCCGGATGACGCCTACGACGATGCCCTGGACCATAACGTCGCGCTCGTTGACGCGGATCGGCTGCATCGTAGGGTTGGCGGGCTGGAGCCGGATCCAGCCGCCGGGCTCGCGATAGTAGCGCTTCACCGTAGCGTTGGTTCCCTGCACCAACGCGATCACCATCTGGCCGTTGTCGGCTTGGTTGCGCTCGTGCACTACGACGTAATCCCCGTCCCTGATCTGCTCGTCGATCATGGACTGGCCGCGGACCTTCAAAACGTAGCTCCGGCCGCGGCGGGGGATCAGCTCATCGGGGACGGCGATGGTATCATTCCCCTCGATGGCCTCAATGGGCTCGCCGGCCGCCACTAGGCCGAACAGGGGAAGCTCCGTCGCGCCGGTCTGGCCCCGGGGAGGCACGATCTCGATCGCCCGACTCTCGTTAGGCGCCCGGCGGATGCAGCCTTTGCGCTCGAGGTTGGTGAGGTGCTCGTGAACGGTGGCGAGAGACTGGAAGCCGAACTGGCGGGCGATCTCCTCGAAGCTCGGCGCGTAGCCCTTCGATGCGATGTGGCCGGAGATGTAGTTGAGGATCTCGCGCTGACGCCGGGTGAGCGGCATTTTGGCTCCCGAAAATAACCCGAAGATAATCTACCCGAATATCGACCGAACGCAAGCATGTCTGCTGCCAGCCTCGACGCGATCCTGACCGCCGCCCGGGAGCGGGTGGCGGAGCTGCAGTCCCGCCGCGCGGAACTGGAGCGCGGCGCGGCTGCAGCGCCGGCGCCTCGGCCATTCGGTGCCGCGCTCCACGGGCCGATCGTTGGGGTGATCGCCGAGGTGAAGCGCCGCTCCCCTTCGGCGGGGGAGATCCGAACCGGTCTCGACCCTGTGGTGCTCGCGGCCGCATATGCGCGCGGCGGCGCGGTGGCGATCTCCGTACTCACCGACCCGGTGCACTTCGGCGGCTCACTAGACGATCTGCGCCGCGTGGCTGCGGCCGTACCGATCCCCGTGTTGCGCAAGGATTTCATCCTGGACGAGCTTCAGATCCTCGAGGCCCGGGAGGCGGGGGCGAGCGCCGTCCTGCTGATCGCGCGGGCGCTGGACACCGTCCGGCTTCGCCTGCTGGCGCGCGCGGCTGCCGGCCTGGGGCTCGGCACGCTGATCGAAGTGCACACGGAGGCGGAATTGGATGCAGCCTTGGCGGTGGAGCCGACGGCGGTGGGGGTGAACAGCCGCGACCTGGCGACGTTCGCCGTCGACCTCGGGGTGGCCGAGCGATTGCTCGGGGCGGTCCCGGCGGCGGTGCCCGCTGTGGGCGAGAGCGGCATCGAAGCGCGCGGCGATGTCGAGCGGTTGGCCGCGGCGGGGGCCGACCTGGTGCTGGTCGGGACGGCGGTGGCGCGGGCGGACGACCCGGGCGCCGCGGTGCGGGACCTCACCGGCATCCCTCGGCATCCCAGGGGCCACCGCGGATGACCGAGCCGGTGGCTGGGACGAGCCCTGAAACGCGCGGTCGATTCGGCCCCTATGGGGGCCGCTACGTACCTGAGACGCTCATGACGGCGCTCGAGGAGCTGGAACGCGTGTACGACGCCGCGAAGCTCGACCCGGCGTTCTGGACAGAGTTCGAAGCTCTGCAACGCGACTACGTGGGCCGACCCACGCCGCTTACGGAAACGGCGCGGCTCTCCGCCGCAGTGGGCGGAGGTGTGCGGGTCGTGCTGAAACGCGAGGACCTGAATCACACCGGCGCCCATAAAATCAACAACACCCTGGGGCAGGTGTTGCTCGCCCGTCGCATGAACAAGCGGCGTATCATCGCCGAAACGGGGGCGGGGCAGCACGGGGTGGCGACGGCGACGGTGTGCGCTTGCTTCGGGCTCGAGTGCGTCGTGTACATGGGCGAGGAAGACATGCGCCGCCAGCGCCTCAACGTGTACCGGATGGAGCTGATGGGAGCGCGGGTGGTGCCGGTCGCATCGGGGACCCGGACTCTCAAAGACGCCACCAACGAGGCGCTGCGCGACTGGGTCACCAACGTCACGACCACCCACTACATCATCGGGTCCGTGGTGGGGCCGGACCCGTTCCCGCGGCTGGTGCGGGATTTCCAGTCGGTGATCGGGCGCGAGGCGCGGACCCAGATGCTGGAGCGCTATGGGCGGCTGCCGCGGACGGTCGTGGCCTGCGTGGGCGGAGGATCGAACGCGATGGGGATCTTCACCGCCTTCCTCGGCGACGCCGGGGTGGAACTGGTGGGTGTGGAGGCGGCGGGGGAAGGGCTCGAGACGGGTCGGCACGCAGCCTCGCTTTCGTGCGGGCGGCCGGGGGTGTTCCACGGCAGCTACAGCTATCTGCTGCAGGACGCCGGGGGCCAGGTGCAGCCCGCCCATTCGGTGTCGGCGGGACTTGACTACCCCGGTGTGGGTCCGGAACATGCTTACTTGAAGGACCAGAACCGCGTATTGTATGAGGCGGTGACGGACCGGCAGGCCCTGGATGCCTTCGCCGCGCTGAGCCGGCTGGAGGGGATCTTGCCGGCTCTGGAGAGCGCGCATGCCGTCGCCTGGGTGCTGGCCCACGCTGGCCGTTGGGACGCCGGGGATGTGGTGCTCATCAACCTGAGCGGCCGGGGGGATAAGGACGTCGCCATGGTCGCGGAACTTTCGGGAGCTGAGCTCTGACCAACCAGCCCGTACCCGAACTGGCGTTGCCGCCATCGCAGGTCGAGGAGCTGATGCAGCTCCTCAGCAAGGGGATGCGGGCCACCCAGTTGTACCTGCCGAACAACCCTGTCTACCAGCGCGCCGTCGAGAACATCCGCACCGGGTTCCGCCAGATCTGGCAGGCCGCGGACGACCTCGTGTTCGACATCGGCGAGACCGACATGCGCTGGGAAGACCACGTGGTCTACAGCCAGGACCAACGCAACGAGAGCATCGCCTGGACGTTGTACAAGGACGGGGTGCGCTCCCTGACCTTCCGTCCGGGGGTGGAGGACGCCGAGATTGTCCGCTTCCTCGGCGTGCTGCACCAGGCCAAGACGCTCTCGGCTGACGCCCCTGATGACCTGCTGACGCTCCTCTGGGCCGAGGACTTCCAGTTCATCGCCTACACGTTTCGCGAGCTCGCCTCCGAGAACGCGGTGCCGATCGAAAAGGGCGAGACGATCCCGGCCGCCACACCGAACGACGTGCGCGCCCATGTGGAGGAGGAGGCGCCACCGAAGCGCGAGGGGCTCGTGTCGATCGACGACTTCGACACGACGCTCTACTTCCTGGAGGAGAAGGAGATCGACTACCTCCACAAGGAGATCGAGCGCGAGTACGCCCAGGACCTGCGGCGCAACGTGTTGTCGATGTTGTGCGACCTGCTCGAGCTGCAGACCTACGGCACGGTCCGCGCCGAGCTGATCTCCATCATGGAGAACTTCATCCCGTACCTGCTCGGCGCTGGCGACTTCCGCTCGGTCGCCTTCGTTCTACGCGAGTCGCGCGTGATCTTACAACGGGCACGCGAGCTGATCCCCGAGCACCGACAGACGCTCGAATCGGTCCCCACGCGGCTGTCGGAGCCGGAGGCGCTCTCGCAGCTCCTGCAGTCGCTCGACGAGGCCATGGTCCATCCCACGGAGGAGGATCTGGGCGAGCTGTTCACCGAGCTGCGGCCGCAGGCGCTGGTCACGCTGATGGGATGGCTGCCGAAGCTCACCAACGAGCGCGTTAGGGATCTGGTGAAGGGTGCCGCGGAGCGGTTGGCGCAGGCGAACGCCGCGGAGGTGCTCAAGGCGCTTGCGAGCAGTGATGCGGGCGCGCAGCTCGAGATGGTGCGGCTGGCCGGGCGGCTCAAGCTGCCGGGGGCGCCGGACGGCATGGGGCCGCTGCTGGAGACCGGGGACCGGGCGCTGAAGCTCGCGGTGGTAGAGGCGCTCACGGCCATCGGGTCGCCGGCGGCGATGCGCCTGCTCGAGAAGGCGGTGGACGACAGCGACCGCGACGTGCGGATCGCGGCCGTCAAGTTCCTGGGCCAGCGCGGCCACCGCAACGCCTTCCCCCGCATCGAGGCCGCGGTGACGGCCAACAAGCTCAAGGACGCCGACCTCACCGAGAAGATGGCGTTCTTCGAGGCGTACGGCGCGCTGGCGGGCGCGAGCGGCATTCCGGTGCTCGAGAAGATGCTGAGCAGCAAGAGTGGGCTGCTGGCGCGGAAGGAGGATCCGGAGACGCGGGCGTGCGCTGCCATGGCGCTGGGACGCATCAAGGCGCCCGAGGCGCGCACGATCCTCCAGAAAGCAGCGCTGGACAAGGAGCCGCTGGTGCGTAACGCCGTGAGTCGCGCGCTGCGGGAGGTGGGCGGATGACCGACGCCGGCGCTCCCCCCCAGCGGCTCTCGATGATGGAGACCGTCCAGACCACGGACGGCTTCCTGCGGCACGCCGGCCGCGACTTCCTGGTGATGCTGTACACCGCGCTGCGCTCGCTCAAGCTCTACCCGCTCGAGAACGCCCAAGTGCAGAAGGCGCTTGACGATCTCGCGGCCTCCACCAAGCAGCTCCTCGACGTGGAGCGCGAGCTCGAGATCCGGCTCCAGGGCGAGTTCATCTTCGTCAACTCCACCCGTCTGCGCCTCGACCTCGACAACTACGCGTCGTTTTCGCACATCCTGGGCGTGTTCCGGCAGTGCGGCATCGGAGCCGTGCGGATGGACGAAGGGGTGGACCGGCGTCAGCTCCAGATCTTCGTATCGCTGCTCCTCTCCTATGCCTCCAGGGAGGTGAATCCCAACAAGGTCTTCGAGGTGGGGCAGAAGCTCGTCGACGGCGGCGTCAGCTTCATCTCCGTCGAGCCGCCGCTCGAGACCGATGAGGACATGGAGGACGCGGAGCGTCAGAAGGAGGCGGCGAAACGGACCTACGCTCGCTCCGTGGCGGTCACGAAGGAAGTGATCAACAGCATTCGCATGGGGCGCACGGCCAACGTCAAGAAGGTGAAGCGCGCCGTGCAGGCGATCGTGGACCAGGTGCTGAACAACGAGTCGTCGCTGATGGGCCTCACCACCCTGCGCGACTACGACGAGTACACCTTCACCCACTCGGTGAACGTGTGCATCTTCTCGGTGGCGCTGGGCCGGAAGCTCGGGCTCACCAAGCTGCAGCTCTACGACGTGGGCATCGCAGCGTTGTTTCACGACGTGGGCAAGTCGCGCGTGCCGCTCGAGGTGCTCAACAAGGAGGGCGGGCTCTCCGACGAAGAGTGGCGCATCATGCAGGCCCACCCGTGGCTCGGCGTGCTCACCCTGTTCGGCCTGCGCGGTTACGGCGAGATCCCCTACCGCGGGATGATCGTGGCCTACGAGCATCACATGAAGACCGATCTCACCGGCTACCCCAAGTCGGTGCGGGCGCGCGAGCTGTCCATCTTCTCGAAGGTCATCGCGGTCGCCGACGGCTTCGACGCCGCCACCAGCCGCCGCGTCTACCAGACCGTGCCGATCCAGCCCGACCAGGTCCTGAAAGAAATGTGGGAAAACCCCCGGCGCGGCTACGACCCAGTGGTGGTCAAAGCGTTCATCAACCTCATCGGCATCTATCCGGTGGGCACCTGCGTCATCCTCGACACCTACGAAGTTGGAGTGGTGCACGCCGCCAACTCCGACGTGAGCCAGGTGCACCGGCCCATGGTGCGCGTCGTCGCCTCGTCGGACGGGGGCGTCCTGCATCCGGGTATCCTCGTCGACCTTGCCCAACGCGATGAGAACGGCAACTACCCGCGCACCATCGTCAAAGTCACCGATCCGCTCAAGTACGGCATCCAGGTCAGCGACTACTTTGTCTGACCCGATCGCCGAGCGCTGGCGCGCGGTCCGGGCGGAACGCCGGGCGGCGCTCATCGCGTTCTTTACGGCCGGCTATCCCACGCCGGCCGGGTTCCTGGAGGCGGTGCGGCGCGCCGCCGCCGCGGGCGCCGATGTGATCGAGATCGGCGTGCCGTTCAGCGATCCGCTCGCCGACGGGCCCACCATCCAGCGCTCCACTCAGGCGGCGCTGGAGCAGGGGATCACCCCGGCGCGCGTGCTTGCGCTCGTACGCGAAGCCGCGCTGCCGGTGCCGGTCGTCCTCATGACCTATCTCAATCCGGTCTTGGCCTACCACGGAGGCGCGGCGCGGTTCGGGGCCGATGCGGCTGCCGCGGGCGCGGCGGGGATCTTGCTCACCGACGCGCCGGCCGGCGCCGACCCCGGCGTCGAGGCGGCGATCGCGACGAGCCCGCTCACCCTGATCCGGCTCGTCGCGCCCACGACGAGCGACGTGCGGCTCGCGGACGCAGTGCGGGGCGCGGGCGGCTTCATCTATCTGATCTCGCGGCTGGGCGTCACCGGCGTGCGCGCCGACGCGCCCCCCGACCTCGAGACCCAGGTGCGGCGGGTGCGCGCGGTCACGCTGCTCCCCATCGCGGTGGGGTTCGGCATCGGCACGCCCGAGCAGGCGCGCGCTGCCGCACGGTGCGCGGACGGGGTGGTGGTGGGGAGCGCACTGGTGGACACCCTGGGGACGGGCGGGCCCGCGGCGGTCGAGGCGCTGGTGCGGGAGCTGGCCGGCGCCGTGCGAGCCGGAGGACGGGTCGCGTGACGATCCCGCGGCTCCTTGCAGTCTACAGCCGGGCGCTTGCCTGGTCCGGCACGGCGCTGCTCGTGGCGGTGCTCGTGCACGATCCGCGCTGGCTCGGCAGGCTGCCCGAGATCATCGTGATGATCGGCTGTTGCGTCCTGCTCCGGGGCCTACACGTCCCGCTCAGCAAGTACTCCTACCTGACCCAGACCGGCCTGGTCGTGCTCGCCGGCAGCCTCCTCGTGGGCGTGCCGGCCACGGCCCTTGCGGTGGCGGGCGGCGTGTTGGGCGCCGACACGTTGTGGCAGCGGAAGGCGCTCCTGGTTGCGTGGATCAACGTGGGGCGCGAGGTGATCGCGCTGGTCGCCTCGTACGGTGTGTACGCCACGATCCTGCGCGTCTCGGGGCTCTCCCAGCCCGGCCTCCACGCCGCCGCGCTCCCAGCGCTGTTCTTTTACGTCCTCGTGTATTTCGTCGTCTCGCGGCTGTTGTTCTACTTCACCCTGATCGTCCGGGCCAAGCTCGCGCAAGACGAGCAGCTCCTCATTCTGCGCTACGAGTGCATCGCCTACTTCGCCACGCTCGTCGCGGCCGCGACGGTCGTGGCGACTGTGGTCGCCTGGCCGCCGCTCGCCTGGGTGTTCGTGGCGGCGGCGCTGGGTGGGCTCGGCCTGCTGCTGAAGCGGATGCTCGAGGAGGCGATTTCCGCGGAGGAGCTGAACAAGATCCACGCGATGGAGGCGGTGATCACGAGCAACATCAGTCTCGAGGACTCGTTCGCGCGGATCGAGCGGCTGGCGCACCGCCTGGTGGACTGGGGCGACTTCCGCATCCATCGCCGAGATGAGGGCCGGATGGTCCTCGTCTACCGTAGCGCCACCGGGCGGCCGAACCGCGGGGAGCCGTCGCCCGACACGGTCGCCCTGCGCGACGAGGTCGTGAAGTCCGGCGGGAGCGTCGTGATCGACGACGTCACACGCGACAAGCGGGTGGCCGACGCGCCCGAGACGGTGCAGAGCCTGGTCATCGTGCCATTGCGATTCGGGGATCAGGTGATCGGCACCCTGGAGCTCGAGCACCACAAGCGCAACTCCTATCGCCGCAGCGACGTGCTCACGATCACTACGTTCGCGAACCAGCTCGCCACCGCCATCCACATCACCGAGCTGCGGCGCCCCCTGGTCGAGACGGTCGAGCGGATGACGCGCCAGCTGGGCGCCCTGACGCACGCGGCGGTCGCCCTGCGCGAGGCGGCCGGGGCGGTCGCCGCGTCCACGAAATCAATCCGTGCAGCGACTCTCACCGAGGAAGGCGAGGTCTCCGGCGGGCTTGAGGCTACGGAGACCCTGGCGCAGGTTTCGCGCCGAGTCTCGGACGACGGGGTGGAGGCCGCGCAGGCCTCGACCACGGCGAGCGAGGTGGCGACCCGGAATCGCCAGCAGATCCGGGACGCCATTGAGCGGCTGGTCGCCCTCAAGGCATTCGTGGGAGAAAGCTCCAGCAAGGTGCAGGAGCTGGGACAGGTGAGCCGGCGGATCACCGGGTTCATCGCCTCGATCCGGGAGCTGGCCGACATGACGAACTTGCTGGCGCTGAACGCGGCGATCGAGGCGGCGCGCGCGGGGAAGCACGGGAAGGGCTTCGCGGTGGTGGCGGACGAGGTCCGTCGCCTCGCCGAGCAGAGCGCCACGGCGGCGGCGGAGGCGGGGGAGCTCGTCCAGGACATCCACCGCCAGGTGGGCGAGGTGGTGGAGCAGATGCGGCGCGGCCAAGTGAACGTCGGGGGCGTCGAAGAGCTCTCGTCCGTCGCGCTCGAGGCGCTCGACGCGATCGTGGCGGCGACCGCGGAAGCCACCGCCCACGCGCGGCACATTGCCGATGCCGCGGGGGAACAGGACCAGGCGTTCGCCCGACTGCGCAAGCGGATTCAAGCCCTCGCGACCATTGCGTGGAAGAACCGCACCGAAGCGGAAGACGTGGCGGTGCGCGCCGGGGATGCGGCGAGCGGCCTGAGCGAGCTGGAGCGGGCCACGCGGGAGCTCGAGCAGGTGGCCACGATGCTGCGCGATCTCACGCACGGCTTTGCCTCGGTCGCCTAGCCCGTTAGCATTCCTGCCGTGACTGGTTCCCCCCCCGAGCGGGTGTACGTGGCCCTGGGCTCCAATATGGGTGACCGAGAGGCACACCTCGCGCACGCTCGGGCACGGCTCGCCCGGCTGCCCGAGACCCGCCTCCTCGCCGCCTCCGGGGTGGAAGAAACGGCGCCGCTCGGCCCCGTACCGCAAGGGCCCTACCTCAACCAGATGGTCCTGCTCGAGACGATGCTCGCGCCCGCCGAGCTACTGGCGTACTGTCTCGCGATCGAGGCGGAGCGGGGGCGGGTGCGCCACGTCCAGCTCGAACGCTGGGGTCCGCGCACGCTCGACCTCGACATCGTGCGCTGGGGCGAGCGCACCGTGCGCGAGGCGGATCTCGTCATCCCGCATCCCGAATTGCCGTCCCGCGACTTCTGGCGCCGTGAAATGGCGGAGCTTGAGGAGTTCCATGGCTGACGACCCGAAGCCGGTCACCGTGCACGACCTGCTGAAGAAAAAGGAGCGGGGCGAGCGCCTCGTGATGCTCACCTGCTACGACGCGCTGTTCGCCCGGCTGCTCGACGAGTGCGAGGTGGACATCCTGCTCGTCGGGGACTCGGTGAACCAGGTGCTCGCGGGCGCCGAGTCGACCCTGTCGGCGACGCTCGAGCAGATGATCTATCACACGAAGATCGTGCGCCGTGGCGCCCAGCGGGCGATGGTGCTGTGCGATCTCCCGTTCCTCACTTATCAGGTCTCGCGCGAGGATGCGGTTCGCAACGCCGGGCGCGTGATGCAGGAGACGGGATGCCACGGGGTGAAACTTGAGGGCGGCCGGCCGATGGCCGAGACGGTCCGCGCGCTCGTGGACGTCGGCATTCCGGTCATGGGACACCTGGGGCTCACGCCCCAGTCGGTGCACGCCCTCGGCGGCTACCGGGTGCAGGGGCGCGACGACGAGACCGCGGAACGCCTCAAAGCCGACGCCATCGCGCTCGAAGCGGCGGGGGCCTTCGCCCTCGTGCTGGAGCTCGTCCCCGCGCC
>JACOVF010000088.1 GCA_016177465.1 Gemmatimonadota bacterium | reverse complement strand
GTGGTCGAGGTGGTAGCCCTCGGCGTGCCCGTGGGGCTCGGCTCGCACGTATCGTGGGACCGCAAGCTCGACGCCCGCCTGGCCCAGGCGCTGATGTCCATCCCCGCGGTGAAGGGGGTGGAGCTGGGTCTGGGCTTCGAGGCGGCGCGGCGCAAGGGCTCCGAGGTGCACGACGAGATCCTGCCGGGCCTGGCGCGCGCCACGAATCGCGCCGGCGGCACCGAAGGCGGGATGACGACCGGGGAGGCGCTGGTGGCGCGAGTCGCGATGAAACCGATCTCGACCCTGATGGCGCCGCTGCAGACGGTGGACCTGACGACGGGCGGCCCGGCGGCGGCGCAGTCCGAGCGGTCCGACGTCACGGCCGTTCCGGCCATGGGGGTGATCGCCGAGGCGATGGTGGCGCTGGTACTGACCCAGGCCATGCTGGAGAAGTTCGGCGGCGACGCGCTCGGTGAGATGAAGCGGAACTTCGCGGGGTATCAGGCGCAACTCGCGGCGCGGGCTTCGAGAGGGGCGGCTTCGTGAAGCAGCACATTGTGCTCGTCGGCCTGCCGGGCTCTGGCAAGACGACCGTCGGTAAACTCGCGGCCGAGCTGCTGCAGGCTGCGTTCGTGGACATCGACGCGCTCATCACCCGCAAGCAGGGCAAGCCGATCACGATGATCTTCGCGGAGCTGGGTGAAGCCGCGTTCCGGGACATGGAGCGCACGGAAATGGCGGCGGCGCTCGCGGGCGTGCCCGCGGTGATCGCCCCGGGCGGCGGCTGGGCGGCGCAGCCGGGGGCGCTGGAGGACGCGCGGCCGCGCGGGTTTGTCGTGTATCTCAAGACGCGCGCCGACACCGCGGCGGCCCGCGCGGCGACGCCCGGGAACCGCCCGACGTTGATGGGGGAGGACCCGGTCGCGCGCATGGGGCAGCTGCTCCGGGAGCGCGAACCCTTTTATCTCAAAGCCGATGCGCAGGTGGACGCGGAGCGACATACGGCGCAACAGGCGGCGGAAGACATCGTCGCACTTGCGCGGACCCGGGCGGGATGGTAAAGATGCCCTCTCCTCGGTTGACGAAAGGTTGATGCGTGACTGGTAAGAAGAAGGCCGTGAGAGCCCGGAAGCCGAAGGCCCCGGCGAAGAGGAAGCCACGGCGCCCCGCCGCAGTCACGGGTGCGCTCGTCATCGTCGAGTCGCCCACCAAGGCGAAGACGATCGGCAAGTACCTCGGCCGGGGCTATTCCGTGAAGGCGACGGTGGGCCACGTGCGCGACCTGCCGCCCCGCAAGCTCGGCGTGGACATCGAGAACGGGTTCACCCCGGAGTACGTCACGATCCAGGAGAAGGCCAAGACCCTCGCAGAGATCAAGAAGGTCGCCAAGACCGCCGAGCGCGTGCTGATCGCCACCGACCCGGACCGCGAGGGCGAAGCGATCGCCTGGCACGTGGCTTCGCAGCTCGGCAACGGCCACAAGGTGCGCCGCGTGCTGTTCCACGAAATCACGAAGGACGCGGTGGCGCAGGCGCTGGCCCATCCCCAGGACATCGACCAGCGGAAGGTGGATGCCCAGCAGGCCCGGCGCGTGCTGGACCGGCTGGTGGGCTACAAGGCGTCGCCCTTGCTCTGGAAGAGCATCAAGACGGGGCTGTCGGCGGGCCGGGTGCAGACCGTGGCGCTGCGGCTGATCTGCGAGCGCGAGGAGGATATCCGCCGGTTCATGCCGCAGGAGTACTGGACCATCGAGGCCGATCTGGAGAAGAACGGCCAGGCGTTCCAGGCGCGCCTCCACAAGCTGGACGGCCACAAGCCGGAAATCCGCGACGCCGCCACGGCGCACGCGATCGTCGCCGACGCGCAGCGGCTGCCGTTCGTCGTGACGGCAGTGTCGCGCAAGGAACGGCGCCGCAACGCCCCGGCCCCGTTCATCACGAGCACCATGCAGCAGGAGGCGGCGAAGCAGCTCGGCTTCTCCGCCCGGCGCACGATGCGGGCCGCCCAGGCGCTGTACGAGGGGCAGGAGATCGGCGAAGAGGGCCCGGC
>JACOVF010000015.1 GCA_016177465.1 Gemmatimonadota bacterium | reverse complement strand
TCCTTCAGGGCGTCGTCGAGCGCGTGGTACTGCGCCCGGATGAGGTTGGCGCCGTACACGTATACCGGCGTGCCGACCCGCAGCGCGATCGCGCGGAGCAGCGCTGGGTCGAAGCCTAGTACGCCTGTGCCCATACCGCCTCCGCCACACTGGGCTGGCCACACCAGACGCACGTCGTCGGCGCCGGCGCCGTACGGAACTCCGGATCGGGGAGCACGCGCACCGTGGCCGACGTTTCCTCCTTGATCTGGGCCTCGCAGTCGCCGCTGCCGCAGAAGCCGGCGTAGGCGAACCCACCCTTCTCCCTGATGAAGGCGACGAACTGGTCCTTGGTGACGCTGCGGATCGAGTTCGCCTCGCGCCGTTGGCGTGCCGCCGCGAGGAGCCCGGCCTGGATCTCATCGAGCGCCGTGCCGACTGCTTCCACCAGCCCGTCGAGCGTGATCGGCGCCTTGCCGCCGGTGCGGCGCGCGGCCATCACGTGTCCCGCTGCCACGTCTCGGGGCCCGATCTCGAGCCGCAGCGGGACGCCCTTCCCTTCCCACTCGTAATACTTCGCCCCGGGCTTGAGGCTGTCGCGGAGATCCAGCTCGACGCGGAATCCCGCTTTGCCCAGAGCGGCCTTTACCTGACCTCCGACTCCTGACACTTGGCCCCGTTCTTCGTCCGTCTTCCAGATCGGCACGATCACGACCTGGAGCGGTGCGAGCCTCGGCGGCGCGATAAACCCGTTGTCGTCGCCGTGGGTCATGATCAGCCCACCGATGAGTCGGGTGGAGACTCCCCACGACGTGTTCCACACGTAGTCGAGCCCGCCTGCCGCCGTCTGGTACTTCACGTCGAACGCCTTGGCGAAGTTCTGGCCGAGGTTGTGCGTGGTGCCGGCTTGCAGGGCTTTGTTGTCCTGCATCAGCGCTTCGATCGCGTAGGTGCGCAGCGCCCCGGCGAACTTCTCGCCTTCGGTCTTCACGCCGGTGATGACGGGCATCGCCATCCACTCCTCGGCGAATCGCCGGTAGAGGCCGAGGATCATCCGGGCCTCCCGCTCGGCGTCGTCGTGGTCGGCGTGGGCGGTGTGACCTTCCTGCCAGAGGAACTCGGTGGTGCGCAGGAACATCCGCGTGCGCAGCTCCCAGCGCACGACGTTCGCCCACTGGTTGAGCAGCAGCGGGAGGTCGCGGTAGCTCTGGATCCACTTCGCGAACATCGCGTAGATGATCGTCTCGGAGGTGGGCCGCACCACGAGCGGCTCCTCGAGCGCCGAACTGGGATCGACGGCGATCGCCGCAGCGCCATCCTTGCCCGTTGCCCGCAGGCGCGTGTGGGTGACGATCGCCACCTCCTTGGCGAATCCCTCGACGTGCTCCGCCTCCTTCGCGAGGAAGCTCTGGGGGATGAACAGCGGGAAGTAGGCGTTCTGGTGCCCCGTCGCCTTGAACATGTCGTCCAGAGCGCGCTGCATCAGCTCCCACAACCGGTAGCCGTGAGGGCGGATCACCATGCAGCCGCGAACCGGCGAGTAGTCCGCCAGCTCCGCCTGCATGATGACGTCGTTGTACCACTCGCTGAAGTCCTTCGCGCGAGGCGTGATCTTCTGCGCTTGTGCCATGCTCCCGTTCAGCTCCGGTTCGATCTCCACGCCGGCCTCAACGCCGGATCTCGTGCATCAGCGCGTCGACGGCCACTTTCCGCTCGGTGCCCGTGCCGAGATCCCGCACCACGGCGATGCCCGCCTTCCGCTCGTCCGGCCCGATGATTACCGCCAGCCGCGCGCCGCGTGCCACCGCCAGCTCGAGCTGCTTGCGGATCGCGCTGTGGCGCAACCCATACTCGACCGCGACTCCGCGGTCGCGCAGTTCATGGGCGAGCCTGAGCACCGGCGCCACGTCCTCCCCACTCACCGCCACTAAAAAGGCGTCGAGCCGAGCCGACGCCGCTGGGGCGAACCCGCGCTCCTTCAATAGTTCGCCGAGAACGACGTCCCCCATCCCAAAGCCCAGCGCCGGCAGATCCACGCCGCTCAACGCCTTGAGGAGTCCGTCGTAGCGCCCGCCGCCGCAGATCGCCCGTAGCGATTTCCCCGCGTCGAACAGCTCGAACACGATCCCCGTGTAGTACGCCAGCCCGCGGACGATCGTGAGATCGATCTCGACGAAACCAGCGAGGCCCATGGCGTCCAGCAAGCGGCACGCCTCGGCGAGTGGTTCCCCCGCCTCGGCCCCACCCCTGACCTTCGCCAGCGCCGCCGTAACGGCTTCGAGCCCCCGGAGCTCCGCAATCTCGAATACAGCGTCCGTCTCCCGACTCCCGACCCCCGCCTCCCGGAGCCCTTCCGCCAGCACGTCCTTCGGCACCCGCTCGCTGCGATCGATCGCCGCGAATGCCGCAGGCAGTTGCGCTGCCGTGAGCCCGCGCCCAAGAAGCAACGTCCGCAGCACCTGGCGGTCGGAGATCCGGGCCCTCACCTCGCCCGGCCCGAATCCGAACGCCCGCAGCACGTCGATCGCCGCCGCAAGCAGCTCGGCGTCGGCGGCCGGCCCCGCCTCGCCGATGATGTCCATATTGAGCTGGAAATGCTCCCGCAGCCGGCCCCGCTGCTGCCGCTCGTAGCGGAACAGCTGGGGGATCGAGAACCAGCGAATCGGCTTCTTCAGGGCCTGCGCCCGCGTCCCGACCATCCGCGCGAGGGTGGGCGTCATCTCCGGCCGCAGCGCTATCTCCCGATCGCCCTTGTCCCGGAAAGTGTAGAGCTGCCCGACGATTTCCTCGCCGCTCTTCTGGGTGTACAGTTCCAGGGGCTCGAGCGGCGGACCGTCGTACTCCTCGAACCCGTAGCGCGCCGCGACGCCGCGCCAGGTGGCGAAGATGTGATTGCGGAGAGCTAGTTCATCGGGGTAGAAATCACGAAAGCCTGGCAGCGCTTTCCCTTGCATCGCAACAATTTAGCCGACCGGTGCAAACCCCGGCAAGCGGGCCATCGCATCTCCGACGGTGTGAAACGAGCCGGCCACGAGCGTCGTCGCCGCGCCCTCCTGAACCAGCTCGAACGCCTGCGGGAAGTCCGGTTCGAACACGACCGGCTGACCGATGATGCGGTCCGTCGTCCAACCCGCCAGGTCCTCGCGGATCCACCGTTGGTGCGTCGGCACCGTTGGCGCCACAGTGAGTACCAGTCGGTCCACGTCCGGCAGCAGCTGCTCCAGCATCGGCCGCCATTCCTTGTCGTTCCGGATCCCGACCAGCGCGTGCAGTGGGCGTGGCGGGCGATGCTGCCGCAGCGCTTCCACCAGCACCCGGATCCCGTCCGGGTTGTGCGCCACGTCGAAGATCCACCGCCCCCGCACATCGAACCGCCCGGGGATGGTCGCCTGGGAGAAGCTCGCCGGGATCCCGTCCCCCACGGGCCCGAACGGCGGCGGCAGCTCGTTCAGCGCGGCAACCGCCACCCAAGCATTGGCCCACTGGTGGGAGCCCTTCAGGCCGAGTCGGGAGCCGGGAGCCGGAAGCCGGGAGGTGTCCACGAGGACGATCCGCGTCGCCCCGCGACGCTCCGCCTCGCGCACCAGCTCCTGGCGGATCTCAGGGTCCCGCTCCCCAGTGACGAACGGCCTCCCCGGCTTGGCGATCCCGGCCTTCTCGCGGGCGATCCCTTTCCTATCGTGCCCCAGGTAGTCAGTATGCTCCAGGGCGATCTTCGTGACCACGCTGACCAGGGGCGTGATGACATTAGTCGCGTCGAGCCGCCCTCCGAGCCCGACCTCGACCACCGCGATGTCCACCCCCCGCGCCGCCAAGTCGGCGAACGCGATGACCGTGATCGCCTCGAAGAAGCTGGCGTCCAGCCGCTCGATATGGGGTTGGAGGAAGGAGGTCCACTCCGCGAACGCGTCTTCCGTGATGGGGGCGGTGTTCACCTGAACCCGTTCGCACACCGACACGAGATGCGGGGACGTATAGAGCCCGACCCGGAATCCTCGTGCCTGGAGTTCGGCAGCCAGAAACGCGCAAGTGGACCCCTTGCCGTTCGTGCCGCCCACGTGGATCGACACGAAATGCCGCTGGGGATGACCCAGGACTTCCAGGAGGCCCTCGGTGGGTCCGAGGCTCCATTTGATGCGGCCGGCTTGTCGGGCGAAGAGAAAGCGGCAGGCGTCCGGGAAAGACAACCGGGTCAGTCGGCGGCCTCCGCTGGACGGCTCCCGGTCATGTGCCGCAGCAGTTGGGCTGTCGTATCCCGCAGCTCGCTCCGCGGCACGACCATGTCCACCATGCCGTGCTCAAGCAGGAACTCGGCAGTTTGAAACCCCTCGGGGAGGTCCTGGCCGATCGTCTGTTTGATCACCCGGGGTCCCGCAAAGCCGATCACGGCGCCGGGCTCGGCGAGGATGACGTCCCCCTGCATCGCATATGAGGCCGACACGCCGCCCGTCGTTGGGTTCGTGAGAATGGAGATGAAGGGCATGCCCTTGTCCGCGAGCTCGGCCAGGACCACCGAGGTCTTGGCCATCTGCATGAGGGAGAGGACCCCCTCCTGCATCCGGGCGCCGCCCGAAGCGGAGACGATGACCAACGGGATTCGCTTCGCGATCGAGCGACCGGCCAGGCGGGCGATTTTCTCCCCAACCACTGCCCCCATTGACCCGCCCATGAACGCGAAATCCATGACGCCGAGGTCGATCGGCATCCCATCCAGCCGGCCGAACCCGGTGCGGATCGCGTCGAGCGGCCCAGCCTTCTTGTAGGCGGCCTGAAGCCGCTCCCGATAGTTCTCGAAGTTCAGCGGATCGGCGGATTTCAGCTCAAGGTCGAGCTCATGCCACGAGCCTTCATCCACCAGGAGGTCGACGTACTCCTGCACCCCGATGCGCCGGTGGTGGCCGCAGTTGGGGCACACGTTTAAGGCCCGAACGAACCGGTCCTTGATGTCGATGTGCCCGCACTCGTCACATTTTTCCCAGGCGTCAGCCGGAATCTCCAGCTTTACCCGTTCGGAGGTGCGGGGCTTGCGTTCCTTTTTGAACCAGGCCATTCGCGTCATAGGTTGGTGAACGAAGGGCACAATTTGAGCGGGGGCCGAACGTAGCGCCAGACCCAGCCGCCTAACTCTTTGTCAGAGTTCAGCGTAGCCTGACTGGCGAGACTCCCAGGCCACCCGGAGCGAGATCCCTACGGCCAGACAGCACGTCAGCAGGAACGATCCGCCATAGGAAAAGAACGGCAGCGGAATCCCCGTGATGGGCAAGAGATTCACCGTCATCCCGATGTTCTCGAGGATGTGGGTGAACAGCATGCCAGCGATTCCGAAGACGCACAGACTCGAATAGGGATCCGTGGCGCGCCGCGCGATGCGGCACAGGATGAGCACGAGCGCCACGAAGAGGGCGAGACCCGCCACGACCCCCACGAACCCCAGTTCCTCCCCCACTACCGAAAAGATGAAGTCGGTATGCTGGGCCGGCAGGAACGCCAGGCGCTTCTGCGTCCCATCCGTGAATCCCTTCCCAAGCAGTCCCCCGGAACCGATCGCCACCTTGGATTGAATCACGTGCCAGCCGGTCGCCCGGGGGTCTACCTCGGGGTTGAGGAAGGCGAGCAGACGGTTCTGCTGGTACGGGGCGAGCGAGCGCCAGAAGGGGAGCGCCACAACCCCCATCGCCACGTTGGCCAGCATCACCGCCAGCCCCTCCCAGACGTATGGCCGCCACAACAGGAGCAGCCCGAAGAGCAGGACAATCCACGCCCCCCACACGACAGTCGAGAAGGCAAGGATCAGCCCGATGGCCGGCGATGCGAGCAACAGGAGCAGCGACGGCTTGGTCCCCGCCCAGAACAGCATGGTGAACAGGATCGCCACGTACACGATGGCGCTACCCAGGTCCGGCTGGAGCATCACGAGCAGGAACGGCCCCCCGGCGATGACGCAAGCGGGGAGGAGCTGCCGCAGGGTGGCGGCGGGCTCTCGGCGCTCGGCGAGCCAGCGGGCCAGCATCAGGATGACGGCGATCTTACCGAGCTCCGCCGGCTGGCCTACGCGGATCCCGCCGATCGCCAGCCAGGACTTTGTGGCTGCCGCGGTGCCCGCCCCCGTCCCGACGAGCAGGGTCAGGAACAGGAGGAACGCGACGATCCCGTAGCCGAACGGCGTGGCCCACTCGAGCAGGCGGGGCGACACCCGGAACAGCACGACGGCACAGAGGAAGCCGAGCGCGAGCCACACGAGCTGTCGCTGCCAGATGGTCGCCACCAGTGTAGGCACGTCGGTCTGCCCCGCCGAGTAGAGCGTGGCCAGGCCGTAGGCCGCCAGGGTGACGACCACGCCGGCGAGCGGCTTATCGATTTCGCGGAGGCGGGACGCCACGGGTCGTGTCCGTGCGGATCGTGTCGATGGAGGTGGAATCCCGCGGAGCGAGGCCAGGGAGCAGCTGCTGCGACTGCGGGGCGGTGTCCGCCGGCAGGAGCAGCCGGATGTCGGCGACGATCGAGTCGGCGCCGAGGTAGCGGGCGATAATGCGGGTGACGAGCGGCGCTACGGCGGCGCCGTGCTGCGCGAACTCGATGATCGCCCCGACCACGATCTCGGGCTTCTCCGCCGGGGCGAACCCGATGAACCAGCCGTGGTCGGGGCCGTGCGGGTTTTGGGCGGTGGCCGTCTTGCCCGCGATCGTGAGGCTGCGCAGGCGCGAGCCGCGCGCCGTCCCTTGCTCGACGACCGCCAGCAGCGCCTGCCGCAGCCCCTCCAGCTGATCGGGCCCGAGGTCAAACGTCGTCGCGGGCACGGCGCCCACCGGCCGCACGACGTACGGCGTCCGCGAGCGGCCGTCCCCCGCCACCATCTGGTACATCCGTACCATGCTGACGAGGGTCTGGGCGTTCTCGCCCTGGCCGATCGCCAGATTGAGGGAGACTGCGGAGGTCCAGCGGCGCGGGCCGTAGAGGCGGTCGTAGTATTCGGGGCCGCTTGGGAACTCCGGCGGGATCTCTCCGGGGAGGTCGATGTTGGTGCGCGTTCGAAACCCCCACTCGTTGGCATCCTCCAGGAGCGAGGTCAGGCCGAGTTTCAAGCCCAGCTGGTAGAAGTAGACATCGCAGCTCTGGGCGATTGCTTCCGAGAGGGTGAGAGCGCCGTGGCCCTCCGCATTCCAGCAGCGGAAGAAGCGGTTCCCGTACTGCAGCCCGCCGCGGCACGGGATCGGCATCCGCGTCCGGAAGGTCACGATACCGCGCTTCAGGGCCATCGCGGCGACGCCGAGCTTCCAGGTGGACCCCGGGGGATAACGCGCCTGAATGGCGCGGTCGAGCAGCGGATGGGCTTCGTTTTCGTTCAGCCCGCGCCAGTAGTCGGGGTCTACGCCGCCCACGAAGGCGTTCGGGTCGTAGCCGGGGGCGCTATAGAGCGCGAGGATCTCGCCGCTGTTGGGGTTCAAGGCGACGACAGCGCCGCGCTGCCCGGCCGGGAATCGCTTCGCGATGAAGCGTTGCAGGTCGAGGTCGATGCTCGTGTGCAGCGGGGCGCCGGGAATCGGGTCGAGGGTCGGGGCGGCACCACCCTCGCGGACCATCCGGCCCAGCGCGCTCACTTCGACGAACCGCACACCGTCTTTGCCGCGCAGCGAGTCGTCGTACTCCCGCTCCAGCCCGTCCTTGCCCACGAGGCCACCGAGTCGGACCGCCGCCCACCGCGTCGTGTTGCGCTCCCCCTCGGTTACCTCGCCCACGTAGCCCACGAGGTGCGCGGCGATCGTGCTGTCGGGGTAGGAGCGCTTGGGCTCGGTCTGGATGATCAGCCCAGGGATGGTGAGCCGCCGCTCCTCGAGCGCAGACACGATCTCGAACGGCGCGTCGGGGAGCACAAGCGCCGGCTGGTAGGGGGCGCGGCGGTACCGGGCCAGGATCCGCTCCATCGCGGCGCTGTCGAGCCGCACGAGGGAGGCAATGCGCCACAGCGTGGCGCGCAACGAGCCTTCCGGCCCGGGGAGGAGTGCCACCGTGTACCCCGGCACGTTTTCGGCGATCACTTGCCCGTGGCGATCGTAGATGAGCCCTCGCGGCGCGGGCAGCGGGATTGGCCGTAGCCGGTTGGTCTCCGATTGGAGCTGGTACTTCCCGTGGCCCAGGATCTGGGCGCGGAAAAACGCCAAGACGAGCACGATCGCCGTAACCCACACCGCCAGCCGCGCGACGCGCAGCCGCCGGTCGATCAGGTGCGGATGGAAGACCTTCACGCGTCGCTCAAGCGGATCGCCATCCAGCGCCCGAACAGCCACAGCACCAGCACGCCGACCGCGGCCGTGGTCAGGCCTTGCAGCGGTGACCACACGAGGAGATCCCAGCCGAGCTGTTCGCCTTTCAAGGTCCCCGAGGCGAGCGCCACAATCAGATTCCGCAGCCAGGTGCCCAAGAAGAACAGGCACCCGTTCACGAACAGGTTCTCGGCGAAAAACACGGCCTTGCCCCAGGCCGAGAGAAAGCCCACCAAGGTGTGGGCCAGAGCCCCGGCTCCGAAGCTCGCGGGGGTGAGGGCGTCCCGCAGCAGCCCGACGACGAACCCCACGACAGCGCTGTTGCCCGGCCGGGAACGGATTGTGTAGATCAGCAGGGCCAGGAGCAGGAAGTCGGGAGCCACGCGCGCGTCGCCGAGTCGGCTCCGCAGAGAGAACTGCAGCGTCACGAGCCCGGCGAGGATCAGGAGGTAGCGGTACTTGTCCGTGCGCCTCATGGGGTCTGCCCTTCCCCGGTGAACGCGCCCCGCAGGTCGCTCCCCGGGCGCGCTGGACCGAGGATCATCACGTGCGAGACGGCGGCGGGATGGACGACGGGGCGGATGCGATAGGTGCGCTCCCAGCCTGTCGCCTCGCTCGCCCCGCCGACGACGATGCCGAGAGGGATGCCCCGGGGCAACACCCCTCCCAGCCCCGATGTGAGGATCGGCGTGCCAGCGGCGACCACCTGGCGGTACGGAACCCCTTGGAGCTCGAGGAGCCAGATCCCCGGCCCTTCGGTCGCGCCGAGCGGGGCAACGATGCCGTAGACGCTGCCATCCGCCGCCATGGCGCTGGCGCGGAAGTCGGGGTGGGCCCAGGTGATCACGGTGCTGGTGCGGGCGTCCACGGACCCGATCACCCCCACCAATCCCTCGGCCGCGACGACGGGGGACAGCGCCTGTACACCTTGGTGCCGGCCAGCTGAGACGACCAGAGTCAGGGGGCTGGTGGGCTCCGCCTGATGGAGGACCTCGGCGGAGACATAGCCCGTGCCCAAGCGCGCCCCGAGACCCAGCAGAGCGCGGAGTCGGGCGTTTTCGCCGCGCAGCTCAGGCAGGAATGTGGCGGCGAGCGCCGCGGAGTCGCGCTGGGCGACCACGGCCTGGAACCGTGCGCGGGACGTGCGGAACTCTTCGGACCGCTCCTGCAGCGCGAGGAACGGCCAAAGCACGGTCTGACGCATCCATCGGGCAAGCGGGTCGCGCCAGGTGTCAGGGAAGCTCATCGCCGCGAGGGCGAGAACGACGCACCCCAGAAATACGAGCGTGTCCGCGCGCGACCCATACCGATCCGCTCCGAGCGCCATAGCGCTAGGTGGTCAGGACGTTGCGGTATTTCTCCGGATCGTCGAGGATCCGACCCGTTCCCCGCACGACGCAAGTCATGGGGTCTTCGTCGAGATGAATCGGCAGGCCAGTTTCCTGCTGCAGCAGGACGTCGAGCCCGCGAATCAGGGCGCCGCCGCCCGTCATCACGATGCCGCGGTCCACGATATCGCTCGCCAGCTCGGGCGGCGTGATCTCGAGCGCCCGTCGCACCGCATCCACGATCTGCTGGATCGGCTCCTGCACCGCCTCGCGGATCTCGCTCGAGTGCACGCGCACGATCTTCGGGATGCCGGACACGAGGTCGCGACCCTTCACCTCCATCTCCCGCTCTTCGCCGACCGGTGCCGCCGAGCCGATCTGAATCTTGATCTGCTCCGCCGTCGGCTCGCCGATCAGCAGGTTGTAGTTCTTGCGCATGAACTGCACGATCGCCTGATCCATCTCATCACCGCCGGTGCGGATCGACGTATCGGAGACAATGCCGGACAACGCGATCACCGCGATCTCCGTCGTGCCGCCCCCGATGTCGATCACCATGTTGCCCGTCGGCGTTTCGACCGGGAGCCCCACGCCGATCGCTGCGGCCATCGGCTCGGCCACCATGAAGACTTCTTTCGCGCCGGCCGACTGTGCGGAGTCGCGCACCGCGCGCCGCTCCACCTCGGTGATCCCGCTCGGCACGCAAACGATCACCTTCGGTCTCACGCGGAACAGGTGCCGGTCGATGATCGTCTTGAGAAAGAAGCGCAGCATCTTTTCGGTGACGTCGAAGTCGGCGATCACGCCGTCCTTCAGCGGCCGCACGGCGAGGATGCCGTCCGGCGTGCGCCCCAGCATGCGCTTGGCCTCGAGCCCGATCCCCTTGATCTTCCCGGTGGACTTCTCGATCGCCACGACCGACGGCTCGTTCAGCACGATGCCTTCGCCGCGGACGTAGACGAGCGTGTTCGCCGTGCCAAGATCGACGGCGATCTCGTTTGCCGGGCTCCAGGCCCCGATGTTGAACTTCGGCCAGCGTATGAGCACGAATTCGTCAGGTGAAAGGAATCGGCGGGTGCTGCACGAACGCCGCAACATACGAAAAAGGCTAACTCCAAGCAAGACCGACGCTTGACGCTGTTCCGCCGGGCCGCTACCGTTGGCCCATGCGCCACGTCCGACCGGCCGAGATCGCGATCGTGGACCTGAACGTCTGCGACCGCTGCGGCCTCTGTTTGCCGCTCTGCCCCCCCGCCGCCATTCACCTCGCCCTCACAGAGCTGGAGGTGGATCGGGACACCTGTACCGGGTGCCGGAAATGCATCGCTCCCTGTCCCGTCGGGGCGCTGTCCATGGTGCCCAATGCCTGACGTGGATGTGCTGGTGGTCGGCGCTGGGCCAGCCGGCGCGGTGGCTGCCCTCGAGGCGAAGCGCAGCGCTCCGCAGCTGGATGTCCTCCTGCTCGAGCGGGACCGCGCGGTGGGCGCCCCGGTACGATGCGCCGAGGGAGTAGGCAACGCGGGGCTCCGGGAGTTCGCCGACCCCGACGGGGCCCCATGGGTGGCTCGCAAGATCACCCGCGTTATCTTCGTGGCTCCCGACGACACCGAGGTGAAGGTCGCGGAGCGGGATGTCGGCTGGATCCTGGACCGCACCCGGTTCGACGCCTATCTGGCGGCCGACGCGGGCGCCGCCGGGGTGGAGCTCCTGGTCGGCACCGAGGCCAGCGGGATGCGGCACGACGCCGACGGGCGCTGGGAGGTGGCGGTCCGCAGCGGCGGCAGCGCGGACACCTACCGAGCGAAAGTCGTAATCGCGGCGGACGGGGTGGAGGCCATGGTGGGCCGCTGGGCGGGGCTCGACTCCCGGGTCCCGGCACGCGACATGGAGTCGTGCGTCCAGTACGTGGTTCAGGGGATCGATTTCGACCCGGACGCGATCTACCTCCAGTTCGGCGACCAGATCGCTCCCGGGGGTTACGCCTGGGTGTTTCCCAAGGCACCCGGGATCGCGAACGTGGGGCTGGGGATGGTCGCCCTCAAGTCCGACGGCCGGAACGCCCGCCAGTACCTGGACGACTGGATCGCGCGCCGCTACCCCCGTGGGGCTCGCACCGGGTACACGGTGGGCGGGGTCATCGCCCACACCACCATCAAGAAGACGTACACCAACGGCGTCCTCGTCGCGGGTGACGCGGCGCACATGATCAACCCCCTTTCGGGGGGCGGGATCGTGAACGCGATGAAGGCCGGACGTCTAGCGGGCCGCACCGCCGCCGCCGCGATCCGCGAGGGCGACACCAGCGCCCGCCGCCTGGCGGCCTATCACCAGGCGTGGATGGACCTGCTCGGCGAGGATCACCTCAAATACTACCGCATCAAGCAGGCGCTCGAGGAGCTGGACGATGACTTTTTTAACGGCCTGGCACGGACAGTCAATAAGATCCCGCGCGAGAAGCGCAGCCTGGGGCGGATCTTCGCTCACGCGCTGGTGAAGCACCCGCAGCTGATCCCGGTGGCGGCGAGATACTTCGTGTGAGGTTCTTGGAAAGGACCGTCCATGCTCAGCATCGATTTGCACGGAAAGCGGGCGCTGGTGGCGGGGGTCGCGGACGACGGAGGCTTCGGGTTCGCCATCGCCAAGGCGCTGGCCGAGGCGGGCGCCACCGTTTGCGTGGGTACCTGGCCGCCGGCCCTGAACATCTTCCTGAACTTGCTCGAGCGCGGGAAGATCGATGCGTCCCGGAAGATGCCCGACGGCTCGCTGCTCACCTTCGAGCGGATCTACCCGCTCGACGCCGCCTACGATACGCTCGCCGACGCGCCCGAAGACGTCCGCACCAACAAACGCTACAAGGACGTCGGGGACTTCACGGTGGAAGGGCTCCGCCAGCGGCTCTTGGCGGACTTCGGCGACCATGCGCTGGACATCGTGGTGCACTCGCTCGCGAACGGCCCCGAAGTGAAGAAGCCGCTGCTCGAGACGAGCCGTGGGGGCTACCTCGTCGCGGTGAGCGTCAGCGCGTATTCGCTGGTGTCGCTCGTGAGCCGCCTCGGCCCCCTGATGCGGCCGAGCGGCGCGTTCCTGTCCCTCACCTACATGGCGAGCGAGCGGGTGGTCCCGGGCTACGGCGGCGGGATGTCGTCCGCCAAGGCCGCGCTCGAAAGCGACACCCGCACGCTCGCGTTCGAGGCGGGTCGCAAGTACGGCGTCCGGGTCAACACGATCTCTGCCGGTCCCTATGCCTCACGCGCCGCGACCGCGATCGGGAAGATCGAGCGGATGGTACAGTACTATGCGGCCAATTCCCCACTCCCCGAGACCCTGGCGGCCCGGGAGGTCGGCACCGCCGGGGCATTCCTGTGCAGCCCGCTGGCGAGCGGGATCACGGGGGCGACAGTGTATGTGGACAAGGGGTACCATGCCATGGGGATGGCTGTGGTGGGGGGAGAAGGACTGTGAGTGGTGAGTGGGGTGCCGTCCCACTCACGACTCACCACTCACTACTCCCCGCAGTCTCAGCATCCAGCTGGTCCCCACCGAGCAGCGGTTCGCCACACCCGCGATGCCTCGCCCTACCGCACCAAGGGGATCATCCCGAAGACCGAACGGCCGATCCCCGCAGTCCCACATGTAGACCGGGTTGCGCGGCAGGTTGAACGGGTCCTGCGCATCTCCTCTCGACCCGGCGAAGCCAAGATAGTACCCGTGCACGAGCGCCCAGGAGATGACACGACCGTCAGTCGCCCCGAAGGGGTAGGCGACGGCCAAGCCGGCGTCTGCGCCCAGTCGTTCGACGAGCGTCACAGAGGAGCGGTGCAGCTCGTCGCTGATCCCGTCGTCGTCCAGCCACGTCAGACGGCGGTGCGTCGCGCCATGGGAACCGAAGTCGAATCCGCGCGCCTTCCAGTGTTCGATCGCAGGCCAGTCGAGGTGAGTCATCGGGCGCCACGTGTATTGGACGTCCCATGCGTTCGGCTTTCCGACGAATTCCGTGATTAGGAAGGTAGTGGCGGTAAAACCGAGATCCGCCAGCACCGGATAGGCGGTCTCGGCAAGGCTCGCGTAGCCATCGTCGAACGTCAGGAGGAAGGTTTGCGCGGGTGCGTCGGTTTTCCCGTCCACATAGTCGGCAAACTCGCCGAGGGTGACCGTGCGCCAGCCAACCCGCGCCAGCGCCGTCATCTGTCGCGCGAACACCCCGCGGGACACCCGCGTCACCCCCAGCTCGAGCGGCCCGCCGACGCGATGATAGCAGAGGACGGGAGGCAGAGTCGAATGCGGAGTGCGGAATGCGGAATGCGGATTTGAACGGGAGGCGTCCTGCGGCATGGGACCCTCCTTGACACTCCGCATTCCGCATTCCGCATTCC
>JACOVF010000003.1 GCA_016177465.1 Gemmatimonadota bacterium | reverse complement strand
GGCCGGAGCAGTGGACCACCCCGAGCTTCGCGCCGAACGGCATCTAGGGGATCGGCACCGCTGCGGCGATCATCTTCTATTCCTACATACGGTTCGACGCCGTGAGCACCGCGGCGGAAGAGGCGAAGAACCCCCAGCGCGACATCCCGACCGGCATCATCGCCTCGCTGATCGTCTGCACGATCCTCTACATCGCGATCGCGCTCGTGCTCACTGGAATCATCCCCTGGGACCAGCTCAACGTCCCCGACCCGCTCGCCGTGGCGCTGCAGTACATCCACGCCGACTCGGCGGCCGGGATTCTCGCGCTCGGCGCGGTCGCGGCCATGACCTCGGTGCTGCTCGTGTTCCAGCTCGGCCAGGCGCGCATCTTCATGTCCATGGCGCGCGACGGCTTGCTGCCGCCGTGGGCCGCCCGAGTGCACCCGCGCTTCAAGACGCCGCACATCACGACCATCCTTACCGGGATCTTCGTCGCCGTCTCGGCGGCGTTCGCCCCGATCGGCTGGGTGCTCGAGCTGACCAACATCGGCACCCTGTTCGCGTTCGTGCTCGTGGCCTTGGGGATCATCGTGCTCCGGCGCGCCGAGCCCGACCGGCCGCGGCCGTTCCGCACCCCCCTGGTGCCGTGGCTGCCGCTCGTCTCCATCGCCTTTTGTCTCTACCTCATGCTCAACTTGCCACCGCTCACCTGGCTGCGCTTCGGCCTGTGGATGGCCATCGGCGGGACGATTTACTTCTTGTACAGCCTCCGCCACAGCCGCGTCCGCGGGCGCGCGGGCGGCACGGAGCTCGGCGCGTGAAACTGCACACCAAGATCGTCCTCGGCCTCGTCCTCGGCGCGGCCGCCGGCATCGCCGCCAACACCCTCGCGGCTGGCGCGCTCTGGGTGGCGTGGATCGGCGACAACGTCGCGGGCCCCGTGGGGCAGATCTTCCTGCGGATGCTGCTGATGACCGTGATCCCGCTGGTGTTCGCCTCGATCACGCTGGGCGTGGCCCAGCTCGGCGACATCCGGCGGGTGGGGCGAGTCGGGGCCCGGACCGTCGTGTACTTCCTGCTGTCCACCGCGCTCTCGGCGATCGTCGGCCTGACGCTGGTGAACCTCGTACGGCCGGGTGAAGGCCTCGCCCCCGACGTTCGCGAGCAGCTCATGGCCACCTATCGCTCTCAGGCGGAGGGCATGCAGGCCGCGGGGAGCACCACGTTTGGGATCGACCTGTTCGTGAACATCGTCCCCCGCAATCCGGTCGCGGCGGCGGCGGGCTTGGACATGCTGGGGGTGATCTTTTTCGCGCTGGTGTTCGGCGCGGCCCTCACCATGATCCCGGAGGAGAAGGCCCGGCCGATGATTCGGGTGCTCGAGGCCTTGGGCGAAGCGATTGTGAAGGTGATCGAGATCGCGATGAAGCTCGCCCCCTACGGCGTGTTCGGGCTGATCTTCGTCGTGACGTCGCGTTTCGGGTGGGACCTCCTGAGGCAGCTGCTCGCGTATGTGCTGGTCGTCCTCATCGGCCTGTTCCTCTACGCCAGCGTGGGGCTTTCCGCCCTGGTGCGGATCTTCGGCGGGCTGAACCCGCTAACTTTCTGGAAGAAGGCGTGGACGAGCGTCATCACCGGCTTCTCGACCAGCTCGAGCAACGCCACCCTCCCGACCAACATCGCGGTGGCGGAGAAGGAGCTGAAGATCCCGCCCAAGATCGCGGGCTTCGTGCTGCCGCTCGGCGCCACGATGAACATGAACGGCACGTCCCTCTACGAGGGCGTGACCGTGTTGTTCCTCGCGCAGGTGTTCGGCGTGGATCTCTCGCTCGGCAGCCAGATCATCGTCGTGTTGTTGAGCGTCATCACGGCGGTCGGCGCGGCGGGGGTGCCGGGTGGCTCGCTGCCCCTCATTATGGTCGTCCTCGCGACGGTGGGCGTCCCGCCCGAGGCGATCGCGATCATCCTAGGCGTGGACCGGATTCTGGACATGTGCCGCACCACCCTCAACGTCGCCGGCGACCTGACGGCGGCCGCCTACGTGGCGCGGACCGAGACCGACTGGGATCCGAGAACCGTGAATCGTGAGTCGTGAGTGGGGGGCCGACTCACCACTCACCACTCACCACTCACCGTCATCCGCACCGCGGCCAGCGCCGCATCCACCGGCTTGGTGACCAGCTGCGCCCGGGGCATCCGGGCGGCGAGAGCCTCCCGAACGGCACTGAACAGCGGGGATACAGGTAGCAGCAGGCCGCCCGCGGTGGCTACCGGCACCGGCGCCGTGCCCGGGAAGTGACGCTGCAGCACGAGCACGAGCTCCACCAGCGCCCCCGCCGCTTCACGCACCGCCTCCTGTGCCGCTGTCTCGCCTTCCTGGGCCGCGTTGAGCACGTGCGGCGCCAGCGCCGCGATCTGCGCGGGTGTCGCCGTGGCGGCCCAGCGGATCAGGTCGTCGAAGTCCCGCAGCCCCAGCGCGCTGATGATCCGCGACGGGAGCGTGGTGCGGTCGCCGATGCCGTCCTGCGCCTGTCCCGCTGCCGCGAGCGCCCGCCGCCCCAGCCAGTAGCCGCCGCCCTCGTCCCCCAGCTGCCAGCCGTAGCCGCCGCTGCGGTGCAGCCCGCCCGCGGGGTCGCGCGCGAAGGCGGACGACCCGGTGCCGGCATTCATGAGGATGCCGGGTCCGCCCCCGAACGCGTCCCACAGCGCGAGCTCCGCGTCCCCCAGCACACGCACCCGCCGCGCCACGCCCGCCGCGATCAGCGCGGCCGCCAGTTCCTCCTGCTCCAGCGACCGGCCCGCGCCCGCAGCCCCGACCACCGCGCGGTCGGCAGGCAGGTCGACGCCCGCCTGCGCCGCCGCGCGGCGGGCCGTCTCGAGGATGATCCCGGCCGATGTCGCCGCGCTGCCGGGCCGCATCGCGGCCCCCGGGCCATGGGCGGTGGCGAGAACGGAACCGTCCATAGCCGCGAGCGTCACCGCGGTGTGGCTGCCGCCCGCGTCCACACCCAGGAGGACGGATGGGGGGATGGTCGGATGGGCGGATGGCGAGTCGCTCATCACCTATCCGCCGATCCGCCTACGACCGGCAGGGAGTCGTTTAGCGTCCGCCCATCCGATCGATGACAGGATCCCGACCGCCACCGTGACTCCGGTGCCCAGCGGCACATCCCACGGCCACGCGAGCCTGGTGAGCGTCTCGAGGCCGAACCGCCCTGCGAAGACGACGGGGATCATCGCCAGCACGCCGACGGCCATCGCCACGATCACGTCGCGCTCGTGGGCGCGCGGCCAGAAGCTGCCGAGCAGGTAGCTGCCGAGCAGCCCGCCGTAGGTGAGCGAGGCGATCTTGAGCGCCAGCTCCACGACCGGGGTCTGGCGGTCGGGGAAGAGGAGGGCGCCGCCGACGAGGATGGCCGCCCACAGGAGCGTCATTCCCCGGCCGACCTTCAGCAGGTGCCCGGCGTCGCGCCGCCCGGTGAGCGCGGCGTAGAAGTCGTGGGTAGAGGCAGAGGCGAGCGAGTTGAGCGACGATGCGACCGTGCTCATCGCGGCGGCGAGGATCCCCGCGACGACCAGCCCCGACAGACCCGTGGGGAGCTGGTGAACCACGAACGTGGGGTAGATCCGGTCCCCCGGGGTGCCCGGCAGGGCGGCGCCGGAAAGCCAGAGGCTCGTCCCGACCAGCAGGAACAAGGCGAACTGAAAGATGATGAAGACCCCGGAGCCGATCAGGGCCTTCCGCGCGTCCCGCAGGTGGTGCGCCGCAAGCAGCCGCTGCACGATCAGGTGGTCGGTGCCGTGCGAGGCGGCCGAGAGCAGCGCCCCGCCGATGAGACCGCCCCAAAGCGTATACGTATGGGCGAATGAAAAACTGAAGTCGAGGAAGGCAAGCTTGTGGTGATCCCACGCGGCGCCGAACGCGCCGAAGCCGCCGGCGTGGTTCGTTGCGACGATCAATGTCGCGACGCCGCCCAGGAGATAGACACCGAGCTGGATCACGTCCACCCACACCACGGCGCGTAGCCCGCCCACCCACGTGTAAAAGATCGTCACGACGCCTACGGCGAGGATGCCGACGGTGAGGTTCCAGTGGGTAATGATGGCGAGGGGAATGGCAGTGGCGAAGACGCGCACGCTGTCGCCCAGCGCCCGGGTCACGAGGAACATCGCCGACGCGGCGCGCCGCGCGCGGGGCCCGAAGCGGCGCTCGAGGCGCTCGTATGCGGTCTCCTGCGTGCCGTCGAAGTAGCCGGGGAGCAAGAGCGCCGCCACCCCGATCCGGCCGACCAGGTACCCGAACGCGAGCTGAACGAAGGTGAGGTTGCCGAGCGCGGCGAGCCCGGGGACCGAGATGACCGTGAGGGCGGAGGTTTCGGTGGCGACGATCGATAGCATGATCGCCCACCACGGGAGGCTATGGCGGCCGAGGAAGTAGTCGGCGGTGTCCTTCTGGCGGCCCGCGAGCAGGAGCCCCCCGGCGACGACGGCCACGAAGTAGAGAACGATGACCGCGAGGTCGAGGAGGCGCAGGGTCAGGTCCTCCAACAGAAAGGCCCGCGACGAACGCGGGCCTTCCGAATCGGATCAGGAGGGGTCAACCGGCTCAGACCGTGAACGACGTCCCGCAGCCGCAGCCACCGGTGGCGTTCGGGTTGTCGAACGCGAATCCGGATTCCTGGAAGTTGCTCCTGTAATCGACGGTGACGCCGTTCAGGTACTGCCCGCTCCACCCGTCGACGAACAACCGCACGCCGTTCGACTCGATCACGATGTCGTCGTCCGCCGGCTTGTCCTCGATGTTGAGGCTGTACTTGAAGCCCGAGCAACCGCCCGGCATCACGCCGAGGCGCAGCCCCGCCGTCTCGAGCGGGACTTTCTCCTCGGCCATGAATCTCTTCACTTCCTCGGCCGCGCTCTCGGTGAGCGTCAACGTGATCGCGGGCTTCTGGGTCGTGGTCATCATCCCTCCGAATGGCAACAACTTAACCACGGGTGGTACTCTACCGCAACGCCTCCACAACCATCTCCGCCACTCGCCGCCGCACCGCGAAGATCCGCGTGTTGGCGCGTGTGGGGTGCACACGGTTCGTCAGCAGGATGATGAAGAGGCCTCTATCGGGGTCGAGCCAGATCGAGGTACCGGTGAACCCCGTATGTCCGAACGCGTGGGCGGAGAGTTTCGTTCCCGCGCTCGAGCCTTCGGACGGCGTGTCCCAGCCGAGGGCGCGGGAGGAGCCCGCCGGCAGGATCTGCCGGCGGGTGAACTCCGTTACAAGCTCGGACCTTACCTCAGGTGGGTTCACCACAGGCCCACGACCGTTAGGGAGTCCTTTAGGGCGGCCCGGGGTGAACCCACTCCTGACCTGCAACAGCCATGCAACGAACCGCGCCAGGTCCGGCGCATTGCTGAACAGGCCCGCATGTCCTGACACGCCCTCCAGCCGCCCCGTGTTCTCGTCGTGTACCTCGCCGCGCAGCATCCGGTGGCGAAACGACGTGTCGTTCTCGGTCGGGGTGATACGGTCACGCCAGCTGGGGGGCGGCAGGTAGCGCGTCGACGTCATCTCCAGGGGGCCGAACACGCGACGGGCGAGAAACGAATCGATGCGCTGTCCGACTATGGCTTCCACGGCCTGGGTCAGCACGATAGCGCCCAGGTCCGAGTAGACGAACGTGTCGCCCGGTTGACGGAGCAACGCGGTGGTGTCGACCAGCGCGAGCGCCTCCTCGCGTGTCGCGGCCTCCCGGTACAACGGGCGCCACGCGGGCAGGCCGGACGAATGCGTCAGGAGATGTCGGATCGTGACCCGCTCCTTCCTGGGGCCGCGAAAGGCCGGGACGTAGCGCTGTACCGGTGCGTCGAGATCGAGCTTGCCCTCCTCCACCAGGATCATGCACGCCGTCGTGAGTCCGATGACCTTGGTCAGCGACGCCAGATCGTAGATCGTCGCGGAGTCGACCGGGCGGGGATCGTCGATGCCGTAGTGACCCACCGGCGTTAGCAAGGCGAGCCGCCCGTGCCGTCCGACGGCGACGACCGCGCCTGGGAACGCGCTATCGACTTCGGACCGGAGGTATGCCACGACCGAATCCAGCCGGGCGCGGTCGAAGCCAAGGGCCTCTGGCGCAGCGTTGTATGGGATCCTGATGCCGTGCTCCAACGGATACCCGGGCGGGATCCGGATCGGCAGGCGTCCGGTGATCGGTACCCGGCCCAGCAGGGCGAGCCCTACCGCCTTCTCCGACACCCGCACTCCGCTCCACGCGATCAGGAATGACTTCACGGTCGGCGTCTGATTAAGCAGGTAGGGGCTGCCGAGCGACACCAGCACCGTCGGCTTTACGGAATCGGTCACGGTGATCAATCGGGCGAGCGAGTCGGGGAGCCCGATGTTCCCCCGCCACGAGATCGGCCGCACGTTCGTGGCGAACACCACCTGCGGGTTGTGCGCGATCATCGCCCGCGCTGAGTCGTACGACAGCGGCCCCGACATCGGCCACAGTCGGTAATACTCGACGGTGTCCCCGCCCAGCCGCAGCACCTCGGCGATCCGCTGTCCCACGGTGCTGTTCTGTTCGTCAGCGTAGGCGATGAGCGTCAGTCGCGACGGGGTGGCGCGGAGTTGGCGCAGCGTCCCCGCCGTGTCCCGCACCAGCGTGAGCGCTCGCACGGCGAGGTCCTCGGCCGCGTCCTGGTACGGGCGGCGCCCCACGACGTGCGCGATCGAGTCGAGGAGCACGGTCCGCCGGGCGAACAGCCCCAACCGGCCCTTGATCTCCAGCACGCGCCGCACCGAGACGTCGAGCCGCTCGGAGGTGATGCGCCCAGCCGCCACCGCCGCCGTCATCGCGTTGATCGCCGAGTCGGGGTCGGCCGGCATCAGCAGCAAGTCCGAGCCCGCGAGGAACGCCCGCACCGTCGCCTCGCCCGCGCCGTACTTTGAGACAATCGCCCCCATCATCAGAGCGTCGGTCACCACGAGCCCCCGGAAGCGCAGCGAGTCCCGCAGCAGGCCTGATAACACCGCCGCCGATAGGGTCCCGGGGTCGTCGGATCCCGTCAGGGTGGGGAAGGCAATGTGCGCGCTCATCACCACGTCCGCCCCCGCCGCGATCCCGGCGCGGAACGGCACCAGCTCGAGCGAGTCGAGCCGGGCGTAGTCGGCGCGGATGACCGGCAGGCCGATGTGGGAATCGACCTCGGTGTCGCCGTGGCCGGGGAAATGCTTCAGGGTGGCGAGCATCCCGTGCTCGCGCAGTCCCTGCACGTAGGCTTCCACGAGCCGCGCCACCGCCTTCGGATCTTCGCCGAAGGAGCGGGTATTGATGATGGGGTTCGCCGGGTTGTTGTTGAGGTCGGCGTCGGGTGCGAAATTGACATGAATCCCCACCGCCCGGCCCTCGAGCGCGGCCGCGCGGCCGATGGCGTAGGCATCGTGTGGATCGTTGGTGGCGCCGACGGCCATGATGTGCGGGAACGCCGTCGCGCCCACGACGCGCATCCCGGCGCCCCACTCGAGATCCGCCGAAATGAGGAGCGGCAGCCGGGAATGCTCCTGCAGCGCGTTCAGCTTCGCCGCGATGTCGTACGGCGAGCCGACGGAGATGATGATGCCACCGACCTCGAGCGAGTCCACCCAGCGTCGCGCCACGAGGAAGGCGGAGTCGTCGAGCGCCGCGTAGCTTCCGGCGAGCCAGGGCGTGACGAGCTGCGCCACCTTCTGGCGGGTCGTAAGCGAAGCCAGGATCGAGTCCACCGAGGGAGGGGTCGGTTGGGGCGTACCGCCATACCGCCCTACCGCCGTACCGCCCGAGGACGCGCACCCGAACACGAAGCCGAGAACCAGGAGCCTATGCGCGCGCATCATCTCTCGCTGTTGGGGTTGCTCGCCTGCACCGGGCCGGCGGAGGGCCAAGTCCGGCCGGGGATCGAGGTGCTGCTTGCCGACTCGGCGCACCTAGTCCGTGGGAAACGGGTCGGCCTGCTGGCGAATCAGACCGCCGTGGACCGCGCCGGGACTCGAGATGTCGACCTGCTCACCACTCACCACGCACAACTCACGGTGCTGTTCTCCCCCGAGCACGGTTTCCTCGGCACCGAGGACCGGCCCGGCCTCCCCGACGTCGTGGATTCCGTCACCGGTCTTCCAATCTACAGCCTCTACAGCGGCTCGCGCCCGCCCAACCTCTCGGCGCTCGACAGCCTGGACGTGCTGCTGATCGACCTCCAGGACATCGGCGCCCGGTACTACACCTACATCGCGTTCGCCGTCTCGATGATGCGCGAAGCGGCGCGGCGCGGGAAACGGGTCGTCGTGCTCGACCGGCCGAACCCGATCGGCGGAACACTGCTCCAGGGGAACACGCGTGCGACGGCGGGAGACCCGGGCCGGGAGTTCGTCGGATTCCTCCCGGTCCCGATGCGGCACGGGATGACCCTGGGGGAACTGGCGCGGATGGCCAACGCCCTCCTGCGCCTCGACGCAGATCTCACCGTCGTCCCGGCGGTCGGATGGCGGCGCGGGATGTACTTCGACGCCACCGGCCTTCCCTGGGTGAATCCGTCCCCCAACATCCCGGAGCTGGAGAGCGCCATGCACTATCCCGGCCTCTGTCTCTTCGAGGGGACGAATCTCTCGGTCGGGCGCGGGACGCCGTTCGCCTTCCGGGTGATCGGCGCCCCGTGGCTGGACCCCGCCGCCGTTGTCCGCCGACTGCGGGGGCCGGGACGCGGGAGCCGGGAGGCGTTGCGCGGCGTGGAGGTCCGCGTGGACACGTTCACTCCGCGCGGGCCGACCGACGGAAAGTACGACGGTGTGCCCCTGCACGGCCTCCGGTTGCGCATCACCGACCGCGGCCGCTACGACCCCACCCGGATGGCCGTCGCGCTGCTGGCGGCGATCCGGGCCGTGCATCCCGGTTCCTTCACGTTCCGCAACGACTCGTTCGACCGGCTGGCCGCGGGTCCGGAGTTGCGTCGCGGGCTCGAGGCCGGGCAGGCGCCTAGTGAGATCTGGCGCGCGTGGTCGGCGGCGCTCGGCCGGTTCCGAGTGACGCGGGCCAAGTATTTATTGTATTAAGTCTTCCGCCGGGTGGAGGCCCTCATTACCTTCCCCCCCGCTATGAATGTCATCCCCCAAGTGGTGAAGGACGGCTTCGTGCGGGCGGTCGGCCCGATCGCCCGGGCCTTCATCCGCTCGGGGGTGACGCCGAACACCATCACCACCCTCGGTGCCCTGGTAGTTGCGGGCTCCGCCGTGGCCTTCGCGTACGGGGAGATCCGGATCGCTGGCCTCCTGCTGCTGTGCAGCGGGGTACTCGACATCCTCGACGGCCAGGTGGCGCGGCAAGGGCAGAAGATGACTACCTTCGGCGCGTTCTATGACTCGACGCTAGATCGGGTGGGCGAGTCGCTGCTGTTCGGGGGGATCGCGCTCTACTTCCTGCGGGGTGGGGCGCCGACGGGCCGGGTGGAGCTGTCCGTGGGGCTCGCTACGGCCGCGCTCGCCGCGTCCCTCCTGGTGTCGTACACCCGGGCCCGCGCCGAGGGCCTGGGGCTGGAATGCAAAGTAGGGATCGCCGCCCGCGCCGAGCGCATTCTGTTCCTCGGCGTGCCGACGTTGTTCTTCGGCGCCGGCCGGAACGGATGGCTGCTGTTCTGGATCGTCGTCGTGCTCGCGCTCGCCACCACGATCACGGTGGTGCAGCGGGTCGTGCATGTGGCTCGCATTACCAGGGAGGCCTCGGGGGAAGCGACCGCGCGCAAGCGGGATACGCTCCCCGGCCACGCCTCCGTGCTTCGGAAAGGACGTTGATCGTGCCGCAACAGGCAAGCCGGGCCATCGCGCCGGCGCAGGGCAAGCTGGGGGTCATGCTCGTGGGGCTGGGTGCCGTCTCCACGACGTTCATCGCCGGCGTGGAGAACGTGCGTCGGGGCAGCGCGCAGCCCATCGGCTCGCTATCGCAGCTGGCCACCATCCGGCTCGGCAAGCGGACCGACAAGCGCGCTCCGAAGATCAAGGACTTCGTGCCGTTGGCCGATCTGCAGGATCTGGTCTTCGCTGCCTGGGACCCGATTCCCGACGACGCCTACACCGCCGCAAGGAAAGCCGGCGTGCTCGAGCCGCAGCACCTCGAGCCGATCGCCGACTTCCTGAAGGGTATCCGCCCGCTGCCCGCCGCCTTCGACCAGAACTACGTGAAGCGGCTGCAGGGGACGAACGTCAAGCGCGCCAAGACCAAGCGCGAGCTGGCCGAGCAGCTGCGGGAGGACATCCGCCGGTTCAAGCAGACGGCCGGAGTGGACCGGGTAGTGATCGTGTGGTGCGCCTCGACCGAGGTGTTCATCACGCCGGGGCCGGCGCACCAGACGCTGACGGCATTCGAGAAGGCGATGGAGCAGAACGATCCGGCCATCGCCCCCTCGATGCTCTACGCCTGGGCGGCGCTGATGGAGAATGTCCCGTTTGCGAACGGCGCGCCGAACCTGTGCGTGGACATCCCGGCGCTGATGAAGCTCGCGGAAGACCGCCAGGTCGCGATCGGCGGCAAGGACTTCAAGACCGGCCAGACCATGATGAAGACGGTGCTCGCGCCCGCGTTCAAGGCGCGGATGCTGGGGCTCGCCGGCTGGTACTCGACGAACATCCTCGGGAACCGCGACGGCGAGGTGCTCGACGACCCCGAGTCGTTCAAGACCAAGGAGGAATCGAAGCTCGGCGTGCTGGAGTACATCCTGCAACCGGAGAGCTACCCCGAGCTGTACGGCAACGTCTTCCACAAGGTGCGGATCAACTACTATCCGCCGCGGGGCGACAACAAGGAAGGCTGGGATAACATCGATATCTTCGGGTGGCTCGGCTACCCGATGCAGATCAAGGTCGACTTCCTGTGCCGCGACTCGATCCTCGCGGCGCCGATCGTGCTCGACCTGGCCCTGTTCTTCGACCTGGCGCAGCGGGCCGGCCTCGCCGGCGTGCAGGAATGGCTGTCGTTCTACTTCAAGAGCCCGCAGACCGCGCCCGGACTCTACCCGGAGCACGATCTCTTCATTCAGCAGACCAAGCTCAAGAACACGCTCCGCTGGCTGATGGGGGAAGAGCAGATCACCCATCTGGGAGTGGAATACTACGAGTATGGGGCGCATTAGGCCGCCCCTTTTTTTTGCCTTCGAGGAGACTCTGATCTGATGAAGCAATTGTTTGCCGCCCTCGCCGCCGTCCAAGACGCGGCCTCCCCCGTCCAGCACGCCGGCGGCGGGGAAGCCGCGCTGATCCTCCCGGACCTCGGCCAGGTCACGTTCCTGGACGGCATCGGCGGGCGATCGCTGCTCCTCGGTGGCTTGTTGGTCTGCGCCCTGGGGCTGGTCTTCGGGCTATGGATCTACACCTCGCTCAAGCACCTCCCCGTCCACAAGTCGATGCGGGAGATCTCCGAGCTGATCTACGAGACCTGCAAGACCTATCTCATCACGCAGGGCAAGTTCCTGCTCGTGCTGTGGGTGTTCATCGGCGCGATCGTGGCGATCTACTTCGGCACCCTCGCGCAGACGGTGGAGGCGAACGGCGCCATGGTGCGCGGCTTCCCGCCGGCGAAGGTGGCGATCATCCTGCTCTTCAGCCTGATCGGCATCGCGGGCAGCTACGGCGTGGCCTGGTTCGGGATCCGGGTCAACACCTTCGCCAACTCCCGCACCGCGTTCGCGAGCCTCACCGGCAAGCCGTACCCCTGCCACCAGATCCCGCTCAAGGCGGGGATGAGCATCGGGATGCTGCTCATCAGCGTCGAGCTGCTGCTGATGCTCTGCATCCTGCTGTTCGTTCCGGGAGACTACGCTGGGCCCTGCTTCATCGGCTTCGCGGTGGGCGAGTCGCTGGGCGCCGCGGCGCTACGCGTGGCGGGTGGCATCTTCACCAAGATCGCGGACATCGGCGCCGACCTGATGAAGATCGTCTTCAAGATCAAGGAGGACGACGCGCGCAACCCCGGCGTCATCGCCGACTGCACCGGCGACAACGCCGGCGACTCCGTGGGCCCGAGCGCCGATGGGTTCGAGACCTACGGGGTCACGGGCGTCGCGCTCATCACCTTCATCCTGCTCGCCGTGCGCGATCCCGTCGTGCAGGTGCAGCTGCTCGTCTGGATCTTCGTGATGCGCGTGATGATGATCATCGCCTCAGGCGTATCCTACTTCGTCAACGAGGCGGTGTCGCACGCGAAGTACCACACTGTGGACAAGATGAACTTCGAGGCGCCGCTCACCTCGCTCGTGTGGCTAACCTCGTTCGTGTCGGTGGCGCTCACGTACGGCGTCTCGCGGTTCCTGATCCCGGACCTGGGCGGCGACCCGACGCTGTGGTGGAAGCTTTCGACTGTGATCACCTGCGGCACGCTCGCCGGCGCGATCATCCCCGAGCTCGTGAAAGTGTTCACGTCGGTTCACTCGGGTCATGTGCGCGAGGTCGTGACGGCATCGCAGCAGGGCGGCACGTCGCTCAACATCCTCTCGGGCTTCGTCGCCGGAAACTTCAGCGCGTACTGGCTCGGCCTGGTGATGATGGTCCTGATGGCCGTCGCCTACGCCGTGAGCACGTTGGGCCTCGCGAGTCTGATGGTCGCCCCGGCCGTCTTCGCGTTCGGGCTCGTGGCGTTCGGGTTCCTCGGCATGGGTCCGGTCACGATCGCGGTGGACTCGTACGGCCCGGTGACCGACAACGCCCAGTCCGTCTATGAGCTGTCCACGATCGAGCAGATCCCCGGCGTGAAGGCGGAGATCAAGAAGGACTTCGGCTTCGACGCGGACTTTGGGCGCGCCAAGGCGAACCTCGAGGAGAACGACGGGGCGGGGAACACCTTCAAGGCGACCGCCAAGCCGGTGCTCATCGGCACGGCCGTGGTGGGCGCCACGACGATGATCTTCTCCATCATCCTGGCGCTGACCGAAGGGCTGCGGCCCGAGCTGCTGTCCAACATCTCGATCCTCCACCCGCCGTTCCTGCTGGGGCTCATCACCGGCGGCGCCGTGATCTACTGGTTCACCGGCGCCTCGACGCAGGCCGTCTCCACCGGCGCCTACCGCGCGGTCGAGTTCATCAAGGCCAACATCAAGCTCGAGGGCGCGACCAAGGCCTCGGTGGCCGACAGCAAGAAGGTCGTGCAGATCTGCACCCAGTACGCGCAGAAGGGGATGTTCAACATCTTCCTTACCGTCTTTTTCGCGACGCTGGCCTTCGCCTTCGTTGAGCCCTACTTCTTCATCGGGTATCTGGTGTCGATCGCGCTGTTCGGGCTGTTCCAGGCGATCTTCATGGCCAACGGCGGGGCCGCGTGGGACAACGCCAAGAAGATCGTGGAGACCGAGCTGAAGCAGAAAGGCACCGACCTGCACGCCGCGACCGTCGTGGGTGACACGGTGGGCGATCCGTTCAAGGACACGTCCTCCGTGGCGATGAACCCGATCATCAAGTTCACCACGCTGTTCGGGTTGCTGGCGGTCGAGTTGGCGGTCTCGCTCACGCACGAGCGCGGCACGGCGCTCACCCGCTCGCTCGCCGCCCTGTTCTTCGCGGTGTCGGTCGTGTTCGTGTGGCGGTCCTTTTACCGGATGCGGATCGAGGCCAGGTAGCCGCCGATGAGCATTGCCCAGATTGCCGTGACCGCCCTCGGGGTCGCCGCCATCGTCTGGGTCCTGTGGTACTTCTTGTTCTCGCGCGGCACGGCGGTGGCGGCGCGCGTGGCGGGGGGCGGCGTTCAGGAAGTGCGTGTCACCGTGAAGGGCGGCTACACGCCGGACACGATCGTGGTGCAGGCGGGCCAGCCGGTCCGCCTGTTGTTCTATCGTGACGAAACGGCGGATTGCTCCTCGCGGGTCGTGTTCGAGCGGCTCGGCGTGAACCAGGAGCTGCCGGCGTTCCAGACGACGCCGGTCCAGTTCACTCCCCCCGAGCCGGGCGAGTACCCCTTCCGCTGTGGAATGAACATGTTGAAGGGCCTGCTCGTGGTAGAGGACCCTGCCACCCGGCGGCGCCCCAAGTCGTCTCCCCACAAGTTCCACCAGCATGGCTAAGGCGCGGATCGTCCTGCCGATCGAGGGGATGAGCTGCGCCTCGTGCGCCATCACCGTGCAGGAGGCCCTGGGGGGCGCGACCGGCGTGGCGACCGCCGCCGTCAACTTCGCGACCGGCAAGGCGGCAGTCGAATACGAAGACGCACAGACCGGCGTCGCCCAGCTGATTCAGGCGGTGCGCGAGTCTGGGTACAACTGCGGCAAGGCGTCCGTCAGCTTCAACGTCGCCGACCTCCACTACGCCCCGAGCGGGGCGCCGCTCGAGCAGGCGCTGCAGCGGTTGAAGGGCGTGCTGCGGGCCGCGGCGAACCAGGCGACGGAGACGGTCACGGTCGATTACGTCCCCGGTACCGTCACCGCCGAGGAACTGGAGCGCGCGGTGGAGGCGGCCGGGTTCCGCGTGGCTGAGCCGATCGCCGCCGAGGACCCGGTGGAGCGCGAGCGCATCGCGCGCGCGCGGGAGATCCGCACGCTGACCTGGAAGTTCCTCCTCGCGGCGGTCGCGGCGGTCGTGGCGATGCTCGGTTCCATGCTGCTCATGGCCGAATCGCACGGCGGCACCTTCAAGCAGGTGGATCTCCTCGGCCGCCTGCTGATGCCGGTGGCGCTGGGAATGCGCGACGCGGTTGCCGCGCGGTGGATCGTGGATCTCGAGTGGGTGAAGCGGGGGCTAGGACTCCTGACGATCCCCGTGATGCTCTGGTCGGGGCAGCAGTTCTACCGCGGCACCTGGAGCGGCTTCAAACACCGCACCGCCGACATGAACACCCTGATCGGCGTCGGCACCGCCGCGGCGTTCCTGTATTCCGCCGTGGCCACCCTCTTCCCCGGGCTGTTCACGCACGCCGGGCTCCCCGCCGACGTCTACTACGAAGCCGTCTCGGCGATCATCGCCCTCATCCTGCTCGGCCGTTTGCTCGAGGCGCGTGCCAAGGGGCGGACGTCGGAGGCGATCCGGCGCCTGGCCGCCCTCCGGGCCAAGACGGCGCACGTGGTCCGCCAGGGCACGGCGACGGACATTGCGGTCGAAGCGGTGGTGCCGGGCGACCTCGTGATCGTCAAGCCCGGCGAAAAGGTCCCGGTGGACGGCGAGGTGGTGGGTGGGGCGTCCGCGATCGACGAGTCCATGCTGACCGGCGAGCCGCTGCCCGTCGGGAAGAAAGTGGGCGACGAGGTGATCGGCGGGACGATGAACACCACCGGGAGCATCACCTTCCGCGCCACCCGGGTCGGTAAGGACACGGCGCTGGGGCAGATCGTCCAACTCGTCGAGGACGCCCAGGCGACCAAGGCGCCGATCCAGGGACTCGCGGACCGGGTGGCCGGGGTGTTCGTGCCGATCGTGATCGCGCTCGCGATCGCGGCGTTCGTCCTCTGGTTCGATCTCGGGCCGCAGCCGGTCGTGCTGTTCGCCTCCGTGGCCTTGGTGACGGTGTTGATCATCGCCTGCCCGTGCGCGCTCGGGCTCGCGACCCCGACGGCGATCCTGGTGGGGACGGGCAAGGCCGCCGAATCCGGCATCCTGATCCGCGGGGGTGAGGCGCTGGAACGGCTGTCCAAGGTGCGCACCATCCTGCTCGACAAGACCGGCACCATCACGGAGGGCAAGCCCACGGTCACGCACATCATCACCGCCCGCAAGCCCGACGGCACCCCGATCCCGCCGGCCGACGTGCTCAAGTGGGCCGCCGCGGTGGAGCAACGCTCGGAGCACCCGCTGGCGCAGGCGATCCTCAAGGCCGCGAAGGAGAAGCAGGTCCCGCTGCTGCCCGTCGAGAAGTTCGCCGCGATGGAAGGGCGGGGGGCGCGGGGCACGGTGGACCGGCGCATCGTCGAGGTCATCTCGCTGCGCCACGCGCGCGAGCGCAGCCTCGAGCTCGGCACCCTGGGCCAGGATGGGGACCGCCTCACCGCGCAGGCACGCACGCCGGTGGTCGTGGTCGTGAACAACACCGTGCACGCCGTCATCGCGATCAGCGACCCGATCAAGCTCACCGCCAAGGACGCCATCGCCCAGTTCAAGCGGATGGGGCTCACGGTGGTGATTGTGTCGGGTGACTCGAAGAAGGGCGCGGCGGCGGTGGCGAAGGACGTGGGCATCGACGACGTGCTCGCCGAGGTGTTGCCGTCCCAGAAGGCCGACCTCGTGCAGAAACTCCAGAAGCAGGGAAAGCGGGTCGCGATGGTGGGAGACGGGATCAACGACGCCCCGGCGCTGGCGCAGGCGGACGTCGGGATCGCGATCGGCACCGGGACCGACATCGCCATGGAGGCGTCGGACGTCACGCTGATCCGCGGCGACCTGCGTGCCGTGGCGACGGCGATTCAGCTCTCCAAGCGGACGTTGCGCAAGATCAAGCAGAACCTGTTCTGGGCGTTCATCTACAACGTGCTGGGCATCCCGCTCGCGGCTGGGGCGTTGTATCCGTTCACCGGGCTCCTGCTCTCGCCGGTGGTGGCGAGCGCGGCGATGGCGTGGTCGAGCTTAAGCGTGGTGCTGAACAGCCTGACACTCCGGCGCTTTAAGCCGGCTTGGGGGGCCTAAAGAGTGCGGAATGTGGAATGCGGAATGCGGAATTGTGGCGGGGAGGTCGTGCGATGAGGTACTTCCACCGGACGAGTGCGAGCCCGGATCAGGTGTTGGAGGCGGCGAAAGCGTTTTTCGGGGCGCGGTCGACACCGGCCGAGGAGGCGCCGCGGCGGCGGGTCTACAGCGGGGCGATCGGCAAGGTGACGATTGCGGTGAAGGCCGAGGGTGGGCACTACACGTTCGTCGAAGTCACGACGGATCAGGTGGGGGAGTCGGAGATCGATAAGCTCGCCAAGCGGTTTCTGGCGGAAGTGCACCGGATAGTGGAGCCGGCGCACGAGGTGCGAGGGGCGTATTAGGCGGCGAGTGGCTCGCAGTCTAACGCACGCTCTGCGCCGCGGGGTTGCGAATTAGATGGCAGGACCGACTCGCGGTCTGTAATTTAGGCTGGTCAATCCAATTCACGTTAGGCGGATGCGACCACCTTCGGTGGACTCTAGATTGCCCTGATGGGCCTCCGATTCACGTGGAATCATCGCAAAGCTGCCGCTAACGCACGGAAGCACGGCGTCACATTTCGAGAAGCCAGCAGCGCGTTTGCGGACCCCCTGTCGATTACCGTCGCCGATCCCGAACACTCCTCAAGCGAGGAGCGGTTCGTCCTCATTGGCTTGTCCCACCGTGGCCGGCTCCTAGTTGTGGCTCACACGGAGCGTGGCGATACTATACGGATCATCAACGCGCGCCCGGCTACCCGCCATGAGCGCAGGACCTATGAAGAAGAGAGTTAAGCGTCTCGACGACCTTCGCCCGGAGTATGATTTCAGCGGCGGTGTCCGCGGCAAGTACGCGGCGCGATACCGTCAAGGAACGAACGTGGTCGTGCTCGAGCCGGACGTTGCGGCTGCGTTTCCCGATTCGGGTGCCGTCAACCGAGCCCTGCGGGCCGTTCTCGCCGCAGTCCCGAAACGCCAGCGGCGCTCACGTCGCCGCACCGCCTAACCAGCGGCTGGAGCTGGCGCCGCCTGCCCAAGTAGTGAAGAATTCCATTTGTGAACTCTGAAACTGGGCGGCGCAGCTCAGCCGCGCTCCGTTAGGCGGCGTGCGTCTCATGACCCCCGACCCAAGTCGACAGAACCGCTAATGGCCGACACACTTGCGAGCCGTCCTCGCTGGACCATCGCTCCGTATCTGATCGTGAACGACGTGGTCGCAACCGCAAACTACTATCGAGATAAGCTCGGCTTCGATTATGAACGATTTTGGAACGAGCCGCCTTCGTTCTGCATGGTCAAGCGAAACGGCATTGTTATCATGTTGGCCCAGCTGGAACAGTCTGGGGTGATGCGCCCTAACCGCACCGTGGATCCGGAGGGCGGGGCCTGGGATGCATACGTTTGGATCGAGAACGCCGATGCACTTCACGCCGAGTTCAAGGCGAAGGGCGTGACGATCGCTCGGGATCTCTGCGACCAGCCGTATGGGTGCCGTGACTTCGAAGTCGACGATTGCAACGGGTATCGACTGTGCTTCGGGCAGGACATAGAAGGATGATCTATTGCCCCGGCCATGGCACGCCGCCTAACCAGCGCTGAGGCTGTGTGAAAACGCCACCTTGGCAGAAGTGGCAGCGCGCAAAATCAACGACTTAAGGGTGCTCAGAACCAGGTTTT
>JACOVF010000085.1 GCA_016177465.1 Gemmatimonadota bacterium | reverse complement strand
TCGAGCCCGCCGGGCAGGGCGCTCCCCGCCGGCGTGGTGAAGCCCGCGGCACGGGTGCCGGACACGCGGGCGTCCCAGAACATCGTGGTCCACTCCGGCTGTCCGCGGTTGAAGACGTTGGGTGCGCTGCGTCCCACGAAGGGGAGCACGCCCTGGCCGTGCTGGCCCACGCCCTGCCGTCGCGTGGGTCCCAGACCGGTGCCCCCCACGCCGATGGGCAGGCTGAGGCCGTCGCCGGTGTGGAGGGCGGGATGGTGGCAGGTGGCGCATGAGACGTCGCGGTTGCCGCTCAGGATCTTGTCGAACATGAGCGCCTGGCCGAGCTCGACGAGCGCCGGATCCTGGGCCGGCATCGGCCCAATCGGGATGACACCCCATCGCGCCAGGCTCTCCCGGAGCTCGGCGTCGACCGCCGGCCCCGGCGGCGGCTCCCAGGGGCCGATCCGCCGGTCGCAGCCGCCGAGCACGAGCAGCGCGAGGCACATGCTGAACGCTGTGCGTGTCATTGTGCACCTCAGCGAAGTGGCAGAGACAGCGAGACCTGATGCGTGACCACACGGACCTGGTCCAAGGTCAGTGGGCCGCTCGGCGCGACGAGAATCCCGGCTGTCGCGAAGGCGCGGTCATCCACCCCGAAGCTCGCAGTCCCCGCGACTCCCGGCCGGCCCGTCCCACTCGTGAGGCGCCCTCGGTAGCGAATCTCGAGCTCCGGGAAGCGGAGACTCACCCCCCACGTCGGCGTCCACTCCAGCCACCACTCTTCCTGATTCCGTCGGGAGACCTGGACGTGGTCGTATTGCCTGAGCCAGTAGCGGGTGGACCGGACCACCAGGCCAAGCTGCAGGGCGGCCGCCCTCCCGAGGCCACGGACCTCCAGCTCGCGACTGACGCCCATCCGGAGGAGCGCGTTCGAGAAGCGGAAGTGATTCTCGATGGTCCTGCCGCCCGCCGGGATCGTATCGCCGAGCCGGGTCGTGATCGGCGCTAGGGCATCGGCCCACGTGGTGCTCCAGATCGGCTCGTAGATCGCGTCGATCCCGAACGTTGCCGCTCCGCGCTGTTTCGAGATCCCGATGCCGAAGTTGTAAGCGTTGGAGTGTCCCGGGTCCCGCGGGATGTTCATGATCTCGTAGTTGGGGATCTTGGGGTGGGACATACGATTGCCGGTCGCGAGCCAGCCGATCCGCCAGCCGGGCGCCGTGAGGGGACGCTCGTATTCGAGGTGCAGTCCCCAGGTGTTGGTGCGATCGAGATTGCGCTCCACCCGGGGGCGCAGGAGGACTTGCTGCGTGCCCGGGTCCCAGAACCAGTCGAGGTAGGTGACGTCGTGCGTCATTCCGTAGCGGGTGTGCAGGACGAGCGCCTCGAGCGAGCGGTCTCCGGCCCATTCCTTCAATACCCCGAGCCGGACGTCGACCGCGTGGCCGAACTGCCTGACGTGGTCGCTGCCGGCGTAGAGCAGATCGGCGCCGTCGACCGCGGTGAGCCTGGCCCACAGGACGCTCCCCGCGAGCGACAGCCTGGCCGCGGGCAGGACCTTGCCCAGCATCGCGAGCGCGAAGGTGTTGCCGTGCGACCGCGCGTCGGGGCCGAGGTCCGGTACGCTCTGAGCCATCGCATCGCTAGCGAGGCGGATGAAGATGGGTGGTGAAACGTTCCGCCGGCTCGCGTCGACCTCCTGGAGCGCGAGCGACAGCCCGCCGTACCACGAGCCCGCCCGCAGCAACGCGCCGAGCGGCAGCGTCCGTCCCCCACCCGCCTCGGTCGAGACGCTGTAGAAGACGGGGGCGCCGAAGAAGCGTGCGACCCCCAGCCTCGCCCCCTTTGCCGGGTTGACGAACGGGTCGAGCAGCGTGTCCGCCAGGGCGATGGATACACCGCCCATTCCGAGGTTGTGGGAAGGGAAGATCGCGAACTGGTCCCCCTGCGCGACTGGGACCGTCTTGATCGAGATGAGCTGCGCTGACGCCCCCCCCGTTCCGGCGAGGGCTACCAGCAGGGTGGAGAGGCAGACGCCGCGTTTCGTCATACGACACCTCGCTCGCAAGGGATCCCCACACGTGAGACCTCGGGACCGAGCGCGGCGTCACCGTGGGGCGAACCCTGGCGGCGACGTCCTTTCATCCGCGCGCCTCGAAACGCGGGGACATGGGAGCTCCGGTCCGGGGTGAGCGAAGGCAGCGGGGAGGATTAGTATTAGACCACGGTAGTCATTCCACTTACGTTCGTCGAACCCGCAAGCTTGAGGCAGCCACCATGAAACGAGACCCTGGGAACCGTGCCGCACACGCGCGTGACTTGACCCGCCGGGAAATGCTCAGCCTGATCGGAGCGGCGGGGGCCGCAGCGCTTGTCCGCGGCAGCGAGCCTGCCGCCGCACACACCGGGACAGGTCCGTCGCTCTCCTGCGTTGTGACGCCCGCCGAGACCCAAGGCCCCTACTTCGTGGACGAACTGCTCCACCGGGCGGACATTCGAGGGGATCCGACGGACAACGCGGTGAAAGACGGAGCGCCGCTCAGAGTCAAGATGACCGTCCATCGAATTGATGGCGCCTCGTGTACGCCTCTCACCGGCGCCCATGTGGACCTCTGGCAGTGTGATGCGCTGGGAGTCTATTCCGATGTCCGGGACTTCCAGGGGTTGTTCGACACGAGGGGGAAGAAGTTCTTGCGCGGCTATCAGGTGACGGACCGGAACGGAGCGGCGGAGTTCACCACGATCTACCCGGGGTGGTACAGCGGCCGGACTCCGCACATCCATTTCAAGATCCGCCTCTTCGCGGAGCGCCAGAAGACCTACGAGTTCACCTCGCAGCTCTACTTCGACGACGCCACCACGGATGGGGTGTATGCGCAGGCCCCTTACAACGCCAAAGGACCTCGCGACACCAGAAACAAGCAGGACCGCATCTTCACGGGCCCCTCGGCCGACCGCACGGTGCGCAGCAACAACGGGGAGCAGCTGATGCTGCAGCTGTCCAAGGATGCGCAAGGCTACGTCGGCACTTTCGATATCGGGCTCAAGCTGACCTGATCGGACGTCGGCGCGGCCGACCGCTACGGCCAGATCCCGCGCAGCTCGGTGACGTGTGCCACCCGGTCCAGGGCGAGCACGTAGGCGGCCGTCCGTGGGTCGAGGCGCTTCTCGGTCGCGATGTCGAAGACCGTGTGAAAGGCGCTCACCATCTTCCGGCGCAACTTGGCGTCCACGGTCTCCGCGTCCCACTGCTCGTCCTGGATGTTCTGGACCCATTCGTAATACGACACCGTGACGCCGCCGCCGTTGGCGAGGATGTCGGGGATGACCGGGACGCCGCGCCGATGCAAGATCTCGTCCGCGGCCGGTGTGGTGGGGCCATTGGCCGCCTCGGCGATCAGCCTGGCGCGGACGCGCTCCGCGTTGACGGCCGTGATCTGGTTCTCCAGGGCCGCCGGGATGAGCACGTCACACTCCATCTCGAGCAGATCCGCGCTCGGGATGGCCGTGGCGCCCGCGAACCCGCACACGCTTCCCGCTTGCCGCTTGTGCTCCTGCAGGCGCGCGACGTCGAGCCCGGCCGGCGCCGCGATCGCGCCGGTGGAGTCGCTCACCGCCACGACCGTCGCTCCCGCCTGCTGCGCGAACAGCGCGGCGTGCGCCCCCGCACTGCCGAACCCTTGGACCACGACGCGCGCGCCGGCCAGCGTCTGCAGCCCGTCCACTAGGCCGCGGCCGACGGCCTCCTCCACGCAAAAGAGGCAGCCCCGGGCCGTGGCCGTGGCACGGCCGTGCGAGCCGCCCAGCTCGAGCGGCTTGCCCGTCACGACCGGCAGGTTGTTCTGCCCCTTGTGGGTCATGTCGTAGGTGTCGAAGATCCACGCCATCGTCGTCGCATCGGTGTAGACGTCGGGCGCCGGGATGTCGATCATCGGGCCCAGCGTGGGCCCGAGCTGGGTGACGTAGCGGCGGGTGATCGCCCGTTTTTCGTCCATGGAGAGCTGCTTCGGGGCGCACACGACGCCACCCTTCGCCCCGCCGAACGGGATGTCCATGACGGCGGTCTTCCACGTCATCCACGCGGCCATCGCCTTGATCGCGTCTTCGGTGACGTCGGGGTGGTAGCGAATGCCGCCCTTGAACGGGCCCCGCGCGTTGTTGTGCTGCACCCGGTAGCCGGTGAACACGCGGATCGTGCCGTCGTCCATCTGCACAGGGAAATCGATCCGGGTGGTCCGCTCGGGGCGGGCGAGGGTGTCGAGCAGCCCGTCGCTGATGAGCACGTGGCGCGCCGCGCGCGCGAACTGCGCGTGCGCGATGCGGAAGGGATTGAGGTCTTCCATGGAGGATCCTGGGAGTGGGTCGCCGTCGGTGGCGCGTCCCGAAGCTCGCCGCAGAACCGGCGACCCGCAATGAGGGCCAGCGCCCTGGGACCTGCCAGCGCGGCTTCAGCGCGGGACGTCGTACGCGAGGCTCGTCACCGTTCCGGAGCGTCGAATCCGGCCTTGCCGGATCCGAGCGGCCGCACGATGTTGGTCCGACCGTATGTCGCCCGGCCGCCGCGGCGCCGCCGTTGGAGCGTTGCTTTCCGCGCTGCTCGTGAGTTCCGCCGGAGCCCAGTGCCCCGACGGCTCGCCACCGCCGTGCGCGGGGTGGTCGCCTCGGCCGGTCGCGGCGTCCCCGCCTACCGCCGAAAGCCGCGCGCGCACCTTCCTCGTCCTCCCGTTTCGCAACCTGTCGCGCTCCCCCGAGCATCAATGGCTGATCGAGGCATCGCCCACGATGCTGGCGGATGCGCTGGGGCAGTGGAGAGAGGTGACGGTGGTCCCCGACGAGCGCCTGTATCCGGCGCTGCGCCGGCACGGGCTGCAGCCCGGAAGCGTAATGGATCTCGCTCGCCTGCGCCGCGTGGCGGCCGAGACCGGCGGGTGGACGGCCGTGACCGGCGAGGTCGTCGCCGGGGCCGATCGGCTGCGTGTGAGCGCCCGGGCGTTCGACCTCGTCACCCAGCGCCTGGTGGCTCGCACGACGTCCGAAGTCCGGGCGGCGCACGACGTCCGGGGCGCGTACGAGCACATCGCGACGGCGCTGCTGCGCGCGGCCGGGCTCGAGAACGCCTCCGCGGACCTGGCGACGGCCACGACGCACTCCCTGGACGCATACCGGGCGTACCTTCGCGGCGTCGCGCACCTCAACCGCGCGGAGTACCGGCGGGCACGCGACGCGCTGGTGGAAGCGGTCCGGATCGACAGCACCTTCGCCCAGGCGTACGCCAAGCTCGCGGAGGTCTCGCTGCTCGCGTTCTCGGTGCTGGACCCCGACCACCCGGCGTACGGTTACGCCGAGCGCGCCGCGGCGCTCAGCAACCGGCTTCCGCCGCGGGCGGCGAGTCATGTGCGAGCGCTGCGCAACCTGCTGAACGCCGAATTCACCGCGGCGCGCAGAGAGCTGGAGGGTCTCGTCGCCCAGGACTCCAACGACGTCGACGCGCTCGAGGAGCTCGCGAGCCTCGAGTTCCTCGATCCCCTGCTGGTGGCGACGCCGGCCGGAGAGCGCCGCCGTGGGTCCCTGAACGCGGCTACTCGGCTGTCCCGGCGCGTCCTCGATCTCGACCCCACCCGGCACGGAGCCTACCAGGGATTGGTGGTCATCTACTCGCTCGCCGCCGGGCAGCCGCCGGCCGCGGTGGCGGGCTTCCGCCACGAGCTGCCGCGCCCCGTGCGGAGCTCGGTCCGTGCTTGGTGCAGCTGCGAATTTGAGCTCGGCCTGGCAGGGCAGCCGCCCGACAGCGGGAGTGACTCGGTGCCGGCACTTCAGTTCGCCGGCCCCGATCTCATGCTCGTGCTGCTGCTGCGCGACTCGCTCGAGCTCGTCCCGCTCGATTCCCTGCCCGCGATTCCGGCGGAGTCGCTGGCGGCCTCGCGGGCCCGTGCGCGGGCCGCCGCCGGAGTGTGGGCCCGCCGCTGGCTTCTCGCCGGCCCGGCCGAGGCCGAAGCCCACTGGTTGATGGCGCGCGTCTTCGAGCTGGACGGGGCGTTCGAGGCCGCTCTCCGCGAGCTCGACCTGGCAGGCTCGCTGGGTGTCGAAACGGAAGCGGAGGCCGTGGCGGCACGGCGGATGATTCTGTTGGGCAAGCTCGGACGACTGCACGACGCGCGCCGGATCGCCGACTCCCTTTGGGGCGCGAGCTATTTCGGGGGCCCGTTGTTCGCCACGGTGCCCGCCATGACCGAAGCCTACGCCTGGGCGACCAATCTGTTCGCCGTCGCAGGAGACTTCGTGCGGGTGCGGGCGGCGCTGGCCGCGTTCAGCGCCCGGCTGACCCTGCGTCTCGAGCCGGCTCATGCGTACGCCGCAGCGGTCGCGGTGCTGTCCGGATCGGAGTCCGGGCCGGTCGCGCCCGTCCTGCTCCCTGACGGGCTGCGGCGCGCCGTGCTGCAGGCGTTGCGCGCGGAGCGGGCGCAGAGCCCGGGAGATCCCCTCCTGGGCGCTTGGCTCCGCACCCTCTCGGCGGCGTTCCCGGACCGCTGAGCCGCACGACACCCACGCCAGTTCGCCCGCCTTCCGGATCGCCTCCTCCAGCCCCATTCCCTCGGCGCGCAGCTGGTTCGTCAGGTCCACCAGCAGGATGGACGTCTTGATCTCGATGCCGATCAGCGCCACGAACCCGATCGTCGCAGTACTGGGCGGCGCGGCCGGAGGCGTGGGAGGGAGGTGCTGGCGCCCGCCGCCAAGCGAAGGGC
>JACOVF010000084.1 GCA_016177465.1 Gemmatimonadota bacterium | reverse complement strand
TTATATAGGGTATCGAGCGGGGAAGGCCGGTGCCACCCCGTGGCGCCGAGTCATCACCTGCGCCCTGGTCCTCGCCCTCCCGGGCCATATGCACGCCCAGGCCCGCCAGAGCTCCAGCGTCACCGCAGAGGGCCGGCGCCTGGTCCAGGAAGCCCTCTCCCTGGCGGAACGCGGCGATACGGCGCAGGCGATCGACCGTGCGGCGCGGGCGAGCCGGGTCGCCCCCGAGCTCGCGGACGCGCGGTTCCTCTACGGTCTGCTGCTCGCCCGCACCGCGGGCGCGGGACTCGCGATCGGCGGCCACCGCACGGATGCCAACCGGGAATTCGAGGCGGCACTGCGGCTCGACGCCGGCAACCCACGCTACCTGATCGAAATCGCCCGACTGCGGATGAAGCAGCCGATCCTGCGCCTCCAGGCGGAACGCTACTTCCGCCGCGCCCTCGACGCCGCCCGCCGACGGCGGGATCCGGCGGTGGAGGCCGAAGTGGAAGCCGAAATCGGCCACATCTACTTCCGCCGTTACGAAGCCCTCGCCAACCGCCGTATCATGGTCGGCCAGGTGGCGGGCTTCGACTGGGAGTCGGCGTTGCGAGACCTGCATTACACCAAGAACCTGCTCCAAGATCAGTCGCTGCCCCTGCCCGGCATGGGCGAGACCGATCTGGCGAGGGCCGAGATCCACTACCGCGCGGGAGTGAAGATTGATTCTGCGTCGGAGACGGCGAACGCCGGTCTCCTCAACCTGCTGAGCCAGACCGGACGCCGGGAAGAATACCTCGACGCGGCCGACAACTTCGCCCGCACGGCCCCGGACAACGCGCTCGGCCAACTCTATCTGGGCCTGGGGCTCTGGCGGGCGCACCGGGGGACGGCAGCCGACCACGCCTTTGCGCACGCCCTCGCGGGACTGCCCGCGGCCGAGCGCGAGCGGATCGAGGACCTCTCGCCCATTCTCCGGGCGAAGGACGCGGTGGCCTACCGCCAGCTCGCGGATTCGGATCGGGCCGAGTTCGAGCGGCTCTTCTGGTGGGCCACCGAGCCGTTGCGGCTCACGACGGAGAACGAATACCGTCTCGAGCATTTCTCCCGGGTGGCGGAGGCCGACCTGCGCTTCAGCGCCCCCGACCTGCGTCTGCGCGGATGGAACACCGACCGCGGGCAGATCTACATCCGTTACGGGCCTCCGCCGGTGGTCGCGACGTTTCCCCCCAACCCCTACGAGGCGAACGACGACTACCTCGCCACGGGGATGCTCACGACCGTGTGGTACTATCCCCGCCGGAACCTGCGGTTCGTCTTCAACGGGCCGCCCGCCTACAACTACCAGCGGCTGGCCGGTGATTTCAGCTCCTATGCGGAGAACCTGCGGTTTCAGCAGCCCGTGACCTACGACAACGTCCCGGTGGCGGTCACCATGGACTCGATCCCGGTGCAGGCGGCGCAGTTCCGCCCGGGGGAGGGGGGCGACAGCGGGGGTACGGACGTCGTGTTCTTTGCCGGCATCCCGGTGCAGTCCATGGTGCGCGGAGTAGACTTGCGGCGCGGGGAGTTGGAGACGGGCGTGTTCGTCAGCGACACACGGATGCGGGATTACGTGGCGCAGCGCGGCACGGAGGCAGTCGCGTTCGGCGCCGAGGACCAGTTCGAGACGCGCACCGCCGCGGTGCGGCTCCCCCCCGGAGATTATCTCTACCGCTTCGAGGCGCGGCTCCCCGACACCGAGCGGGCGGCGCGGGGGGCGGCCCGCCTCACCGTCGAGGACTTCCGCCAGCCGCCGCTGGCGCTGAGCGACGTCGTCCTCGCCGACCAGGTGGCACTGCGCGAGGTGGGCGGACCGCAGCGGGGGCGGCAAGACTTCTTCATCGACCCCAACGCCGCCATGCGGTTTCGCCGCACGGAGCCGGTGCACCTCTACGCCGAGGCGTACCACCTGGCGCCGGCGCCGCAAAGCGCGGGCGGTCACGTCGCCCACTTCCAGGTCGCCGTGCGCCTGCGCGTGGAAGCTCTGGAGCGCACCGGCCTGGCGGCGCGTGTGATCGGCGGCATGCTCGACGCCGTGGGTGCCTCCGCGGCAGGGGACGACCAGATCACCCTCAGCTACGTGGCCCAGGAGTCGCTCGACGGCCGCGACCGAGTCCCCATCTACCTCGCCCTCGATCTCGCGGGCGCCCCGGCCGGGACGTACCAGCTGGACCTGGCCGTGAAGGACCTCACGACCAACCAGGTGGCCATCCGTCACCGCACCGTGCGCATCACGGAGCAGAACCAATGAGCCGACCCGCCCTGCGCCTCGCCCTGGCGCTGATCGTGTGCGCTCAGCCGGCCGTCGCGCAGAGCCGCCTGCCCCGCCAGTGGCTGTACGCCGCAGGGGGCATCGCGTTCGGCCTCGGCGTCACGGCGATCTACAACGCCGGCAATTACAGCAAGAGCCTGGGGTGGTGCTCGAGCGCCAAGTGCGTGGGGGTCTTCAGCACCGCAGCGGGCGGGCTGGTGGGCTATCTCATCGGGCACGAGGTCGAGAGCAAGCACCGCCTACGCTACCGGCTCGCCCCGCCCCTCGACCTCCCGAGCCGCGCGCGGATGCTGCGGACCCGCGCCAGCGGGCTCGAGCTGGACCGGCAGCTCGTGGCCGTAGTGGGCGACGAGGGCATCGAGCTCGTGTCGGCGGAACCACGGCTGGATCACCTGGGTCACCGCGCGCGCGGCCTACGCGACATCGCCGACGTCGGCCTGCGCGCCGACGCGGCGAGCCTGCTCGTGGGGACCGGGACCGGGTTGTACCTCTTCAGCGTCACGGGCCAGACCGAGGGCGTGCGCGCCCTAGGCGGCGAGGTGCACGCGGTCGCGGCGCGCGGGGCGCGCGTCGCGGTGGCATCGGGCGGCGTCTTGCAGATCGGGATGGTGGCCGGCGACTCGGTGACGTGGCGGGCGGACTCGGGTGCCTTCGCGGGCCGGACCACGGACCTGCGCTGGGAAAACGACACCCTGCTCTGGGTGCTGACGGAATCCGCCCTGACGGCGGTCGCGGTGCCCTCCGACTCGGCGCCGGTGGCGCTCGGCTCGGTCGAACTGCGGGGGCCGGCCCGGCGGCTGGCGGTCAAGGCCGGTGCCGTGGCGGTCGCGGCCGGCGCCGAGGGGGTGTACCTGCTGCGCACCACCGACCCGGCGATGCCGCGCGTGGTTGCCCATTGGGCTGAGCCGCGGTACGTGTACGACGTCGCGCTGTGGACGGACGAGGGCGGCACGCGCGTCTTCGCGGGCGCCGGTCCCGAGGGCCTGTACGTGCTCGAGCCCGAGGGAGGCCAGCTCAAGGCGGTGGGACTGGTCAGCAACGTCGGGTTCGTCGCCGCGCTGGCCGCGGGGCCCGACGCCCTCTACGCCCTCGACCGCACGGGCGGCGTGCTACGCCGTCTCGACCCGCACGTCCCGGCCGCCGGCCACTGATGCGTGGGCTCGCCGCCGCCGCCGCGGTGCTCGCGGCGCTCGGGTCCGATTCGCTCACCGCGCGGTCCAAGGGGAGCGCCACGGCCCCGGTCACCGTCTACGAAATGGGCGATTTCCAGTGCCCCGCGTGCCGGGAGTTCGCCGTCCACACCATGCCAGCACTCGACCGCGAATACGTCCGCACCGGCAAGGTGCGGTTCATCTTCATCAACCTCCCGCTGACCGAGATCCACCCCAACGCCGTCATCGCGGCCGAGGCGGCCCTCTGTGCCGCCCGCCAGGAGAAGTTCTGGCCGATGCACGACCTGCTGTACCGCCACCAGCCGGAATGGGCCCCGCTCCCCGAGCCGCGCGCTGCGCTTGTGGCCCTTGGCAGCCGCGCCGGCCTCGACCGGACCCGCCTGCGGGAGTGCCTGACCTCGGGGGCGACCCGGCGCGAGGTGGAGCAGGACGCGCAGCGCGCCCGGCGCGCCGGGGCCCGCTCGACGCCCACGTTCTACATCGAGGGCGGGCTGTTGCAGGGGGCGGCCCCCGTGGCGGTGTTCCGCCAGGTTCTCGATTCGGTGTACCGGGTCCGGACTGCGCCGCGCGGATGAGTCGGCCGGCGCTCACTTATCGTCTCGGCGTCCGGCTGGCAGAGACGGCCGCGCCGCTCGCGGCCCGGTTCGACCCGAAGCTCGCGCGCGGCCTGGCCGGGCGCCGCGGCCTTACCGAGCGGCTCGCCGCCTGGGCGCGCGGGCACCGCGACCCCCGGCGCCCGCTCGTCTGGGTGCATGCGCCGTCGGTGGGCGAGGGCCTGCAGGCCAAGCCCGTGCTCGAGACGCTGCGCGCCGAGCACCCGGACTGGCAGCTCGCCTACAGCTTCTTTTCTCCGTCCGCGGAGCGGCTCGCGAGCAACCTCCCCGTGGACGTCACCGATTACCTGCCGTTCGACCGGCCGCGCGACGTAGCGCTGGCGCTGGACGCGCTGCGCCCCGCCGCGCTGGTTTTCAGCAAACTCGATGTCTGGCCCGAGCTGACGCTCGCGGCGGCGCGGCGCGGCGTGAAGCTAGGGTTGATCTCGGCCACGGTGTCACCGGAGAGCTCGCGGCTGCGCTGGCCGGCGCTTCAGTGGGGGCGGCCGGCATATGCCGCGCTCGACCGCGTCGGGGCGATCAGCGCGGAAGACGCGCGTCGCCTGGAGCGGCTGGGCGCCCGCCCGGGCGCCATCGAGGTGACGGGCGACACCCGCTACGACAGCGTCGCGGAGCGCGCGGAGCGGCTTGACCGCGCGCGCGAGCCGTTCGCGCGCCTGGCGGCCGCGCGACGGGGAGCGGGAGGTGGGCCCTTCACGATCGTGGCAGGATCCACGTGGCCACCCGACGAGGCGGTGGTGCTGGCGGCGTTCGCCGACTTCCTCGGGCAGGTGCCGCGGGCGCGCCTGATCCTGGCGCCGCACGAGCCGAACCCCGACCACCTGGCCAGGATCGCGCAGCGGGTCGTGGCGCTGCGGCTCCCCCGGCCCGTGCGCCTGTCCCAGCTCGAGCGTCCGGATCCCGGCCCGGTGATCGTGGTGGATCGCGTGGGCGTACTGGCGGACCTCTACGCGTTGAGCGACGCGGCGTACGTGGGAGGCGGCTATCACCGCGAGGGGCTGCACTCCGTGCTCGAGCCCGCAGTGTTCGGCGTGCCGGTGGTGTTCGGGCCGGCGTGGCGGATGAGTCGGGAGGCGGGGCTGCTGCTCGAGCGGGGCGGCGCCGTCGCGCTCCCCGCAGACGGGCGCCATCCGTTGCTCGCGCAGTGGCTGGTGTGGCACCACGACCCGGCGTCCCGTCGGGCGGCGGGCGAGGCGGCGAAGCACATCGTGGAGGAGGGGCGCGGCGCCGCCGAGCGGACGACCGCGCTGGTGGCGGCGCTGGCGGGGAGTGGCCCGCGCGGTTAGCGCGCGACGATCACGCCCTCGAAGGTGACCGACCGCGGCGTGATGACCCCCAGCGTCAGGCCGGTCACCAGTACGTCGCTCCAGCGGCTGCGCACCTTGATCTTGAGGTTGGCGATCCCGGTGCCGCCGCCCACCTGCCCGGCGAGCACGTCTTCGAGGTTCGGCTGCCCCGCGGGCAGCAATCCCCAGAACAGAAACACCGGATGCTTCGTGACCCGGAAGGGGGTGCCGGTTGCGGCGCTTCCCCCCGGGGCCGGCTCGGCCATGGTGGCGGGGACGCCGAGATGGGTGCTGTCGAAGGTGAGCGCACAGCCGCTCACCACGAGGACCAGCGCGAGCAGGCCCGCGCGTGCGATCGGATGCGTCACAGGGCTCCCGGGAAACAATGAGGCGCGCCGAGGACGGCGCGCCCCAAAAAGTAGTGACATCCGTTACGGTTGTGAACCAGCTTTTACATGCCGATCGGGGCTCTTAGCGCGACGTGCGCGCCGATGCCGAAGATGCCGCCGGTCGTGCCGCCCGACTTCTGGGAATCGTAGGCGACGTGGACCCCGAGCATGCCGAAACCGAGGTTGGCGCCGACCGTCCACCCGATGTTCGAGTCGGTGCTGCCGCCCGACGGCTTGTTCCACCGGTTCGTCACGGACAGATACGGCTCGATGCTGATGCCCGGCGTGGGCACGCTCGCGCTGATCCCGCCGCCGGCGACGATGGTCGTGGACTTCGGGACCGTCGCGGGGCCTGCCGTGATCTCGCCGTCGGTGGCGGCCCCCACTTGGAGGTTGACCGCGACGGGGAGCAAGCTGCCGCCGATCACGCGAAAGGCTGCGTTCGCACCCAGCGACAGCGCGCGCTCGGTCGCGGTGTCCGGCTTGAAGCTCGAGACACCCGCGGTGAGCGTCAGGTTCCCGAGTCCGAGCGAGCCGCGGGCGCCGAACGCGCTGCCGCCGCCGGCGTCGTCGTTGGGCTTGCCGTAATCGCCGCTGACGGTGATGCCCGTCCCGCCCTTGGGACTGTTCCAGACCGGCATCCTGGCCAGCTGGCCCGCGGCCGGGGAGGCCGCGAGCGCGAGCAGACTGGCAGTCAGAGTCGCATACTTCATTGCAGTCCTCCGTACGGAGTTCGTGAGGGAGCCGCGCCAGCGGCCCCGGAGACCGACGGGCCCACGGTAGGAAACACCCGCCGGCAAGTCAAACGCATGTCGCCTGCCGCCCGACACGCGGCCGCGCGACACGGCACCTCAACAGCGCGGCCGGCGCCGGCCGATCAGAACCGCAGGCCGCCGGTGATGACGAGTTGTTCGCCGCCCCCCAGCTCCCCCCGTAGCTCGACAAACGGCGCCGCCCGGCCCCGCGCCCCGAAGGAGATGCCGCCGAGGACGTTCAACCCGGCGTCGGTGTCCGAGACGGTGCCACCGAGAGGAAGGTCCACCGAAATGTGTGCGATGTTGAGCCCGCCGCCGACGTAGGGCCCGAGGTTGCGCTGCACGGGGAACCGGTACGCGACGTTCCCGTTCAGCTCCCAGTACGTGGCATCACCCTCGGGGAAGAACCAGTCGAACGTGACGTGGCCGTCAAGCGGGGTGGCAGGGAACAGTGACTGGAGCCCGAAAATCGCCCGCCCGCCGATGCCAAAATCCGTGTCGGTGCCGAAGTTTGCCTGCACGCCGAACCGCGCCTGGGCCTGCAGGTTCGCGGCAAGCACGAGCGCCGCCGCGAGCGTTCCGAATACGATCTTCCGTCGCATATCCGTTCACTCCTCGGTCAAGATTCGGTTAGGGCACCGCGCCGCTCAGGGTACCAGCAGTGCCGGGCAACGTTCCGCCGGAAAGGTAGCCGCGCCGGCCCCGAAAACGACGCGTGGCTCGCCCCGAGATTCGGGATAAGCCACGCTCGTCGCCGTGATGTGGCTCACGCCGCAACCGTCCGAGGCCTGGCGATTAAACCAGCCCGCGCTTCATGACGGCCACCTCCATCACGATTTGTAAAAGGAAGACCGCGACAGCCCCCCTGGCCGCCGAAAAGCTCGTACAACGTCTAAAAGCCAAGTCTCAATCTGTCAATAGGTTGCGCCGACCACCGCGCGCACCGTGTCTCCCACCACCTGCAGAAACCCGCCCGACACGCGGAACGTGCTCGCTTCCCCACCCTGGCGCACGGTGAGGGTGCCCGTCCCGAGCAGCGT
>JACOVF010000097.1 GCA_016177465.1 Gemmatimonadota bacterium | reverse complement strand
GTGGAGGAAGTGATTTCGGACAAGGGCAAGGTGCGCGTCTCGGTCTCGCTCTTCGGCCGCCCCACTTCGGTCGAGCTCGATTATCTGCAGCTGAAGGCGCACTAGCCCCACCACGGGTTCTGTGGGAGTCCGCCGCTGGCGGACGTGACAGAGGAGACGATGGCCAAACCGATTGTCGCAGTCGTGAAGCTGCAGGTGCCCGCCGGGCAGGCGAATCCGGCGCCGCCGGTCGGCACCGCGCTCGGCCCCCATGGTGTCAACATCATGGAGTTCGTGAAGCAGTTCAACGCGAAGACCGCGGGCGCGATGGGGATGATCACCCCCGTGGAGGTCACGATCTTCAAGGATCGGACCTTCAGCTTCATCACCAAGACGCCCCCCGCCGCGGTCCTTCTGAAAAAGGAAGCGGGCATCGAGAAGGGCTCCCCCACGTCCAACCGCCAGAAAGTGGGGAAGGTGACGCGCGCCCAGGTTCGGAAAGTCGCCGAGATCAAGATGCCCGACCTCAACGCGACGGACCTCGAAGCCGCCATGAAGATGGTAGCCGGCACGGCCCGCTCCATGGGCCTGGAGGTGGTGGACTGATGCGCGCGCACGGGACGCGGTACCGCGCCGCGGTCGCCACGCTCGAACCGCGCAAGCTGTACGGGGCGCGCGAAGCGGTGGAGCAGGTGAAGGCGGCGGCCTACGCCAAATTCGACGAGTCGGTGGACGTCGCGGTGCGCCTCGGGGTGGACCCGAAGCACGCCGACCAGATCGTCCGCGGCACGGTCTCGCTGCCGCACGGCACCGGGAGGACGGTGCGGGTGCTCGTGATCGCGCAGGGCGAGAAGGCCAAGGAGGCCGAGGTCGCCGGCGCCGACGCCGTCGGCATCGAGTACATCCAGAAGATCAAGGACGGGTGGCTCGACACGGACGTGATCGTGGCGACGCCGGACGTGATGGGCCAGCTCGGCCCCCTCGGCAAGGTGCTGGGCCCCCGCGGGTTGATGCCCAACCCGAAGGCTGGCACGGTAACGATGGACGTGACCCGGGCGGTCAAGGAGCTCAAGGCCGGCAAAATCGAGTTCCGGGTGGACAAGAGCGGCATCGTGCATGCCCCGATCGGGAAGAAGTCGTTCCCGGCCCAGGCGCTGGAGGACAACCTCCAGGCGTTTCTGGACGCGATCGTCCGGGCGAAGCCGGCGGCGGCCAAGGGGCACTACATCAGGTCAATCACGGTGTCGAGCACGATGGGGCCGGGCGTGCAGCTCGATCCGGCGGGGTATCACCAATGATCCGCACCAAGGCGCAAAAACAGGAAGCGGTGACCGCGCTGGCCAGCCAGCTGAAGCGCTCGCCCACGATCTACGTCACGGACTTCACCGGGCTCAACGTGGCACGGATAACGGAGCTACGCCGCCGGTTGCGCGCGGCCGGCGTGGAGTACGTGGTCGTGAAGAACACGCTGGCGCTGCGCGCGCTCGGCGAGGCGGCGGTGGCCGGGCTCGAGCCGCATCTCGCCGGCCCGACCGCGCTGGTGCTGGGCGGGGCGGACCCCGTGGCGCCGGCCAAGGTGCTGGCGGACTTCGTCAAGGAACACGAAAAGCCCGCGATCAAGATCGGCCTGGTGGACGGCAAGATGGTCACGGCCGACCAGGTGACGCAGCTCGCGGCGCTGCCCTCGAAACCGGAGCTGCTCGCCCAGCTGGGCGGCACGCTCCGGGCGCCGATGGCCGGCTTCGTCGGCGCGTTGGACGGCTTACTGTACATGATGGTGGGTGCCCTCGAGGCGCTCCAGACCAAGCGCTCAGCGGGCGCTGCATCTTAACCGGGTGGGAGAACGAACCATGGCGACGCAGACGAGTTTGAGCATTGACGACCTTCTCGAGGCGATCGGCAACCTGTCGGTGGTCGAGCTGGCGCAGCTGATCGAGAAGTTCAAGGACAAGTTTGGCGTGACGATTGCGGCCCCGATGGCCGCGGCGCCGGCGGCGGGTGGGGCAGCGGGTGGGGGCACGGCGGCCGCGGCGGCCGAGGAACAGACCGAGTGGGCCGTGGTGCTGAAGAGCGGCGGTGACAAGAAGATCCAGGTCATCAAGGAAGTCCGAGCGGTCACCAGCCTGGGCCTCAAAGAGGCCAAGGACCTGGTGGAAGGCGCGCCCGGGGTGGTGAAGGAAGGCGTGTCCAAACAGGAAGCCGAAGAGATCAAGAAAAAGCTCGAAGCGCAGGGCGCCGTCGTCGAACTGAAGTAGACCATGGCGGGAACGCCGCGGGCCACAGGGGCCCGCCGGCGCACTCGGGTCTTCTTCGGTTCAACGACATGCGCAGATTCGCCACACTCTCGCTCGTTTCGACGAGCCCTCCGCCGGTCCCCCGGCCCGCCATGGGCCCGGGGGCGGGTGGGGCTTTTGCCGTCCGGCTTTTGCCGTTCCTTGAGGAAGTGACATGACGAAGACCCTCCCGGTGTTGTCGTTCGCCAAGTTGGAGACGGGGATGCCGATGCCCCATCTCCTGGACATCCAGACGCGCGCGTTTCAGTCCTTGCTGCAGCCGGACGGGAAGGGGCAGGAGCGCACCGACGTCGGGCTGGAGCGGGTGTTCAAGGACTTGTTCCCGATCCAAGACGTGAACGGGAACTACTCCCTCGAGTTCGTGAAGTACGCGCTCGGGGAGCCGAAGTACTCGGTGGAAGAGTGCATCGAACGCGACATGACCTACTCGGTCCCCCTCAAGGCTACGTTGCAGCTCGTGGTCATGGAGGAGGTGGGCGAGACGGTCAAGACCAAGCGTCCGAAGAACATCATCGAGAAGGAAGTCTACCTGGGCGAGTTGCCGATCCTGACGCCGCTCGGGACCTTCGTCATCAACGGCGCCGAGCGCGTGATCGTGTCGCAGCTGCACCGCTCGCCGGGCGTCGTGTTCGAGGAGAGCATCCACCCGAACGGCCAGCGCCTCTTCTCGGCGCGGATCATTCCATTCCGGGGCTCGTGGGTCGAGTTCACGATCGACATCCACGACGTGATCTACGTCCACATCGACAAGAAGAAGAAGTTCCCGGCCACGGCCCTGCTGCGGGCCTTCGGCCACGGGACCAGCGCCGACATCCTGCGGCTGTTCTACGCCACGAAGGAGATCGACATCACGGGCAAGCTCGAGGGCCGCGCCCAGAAGCGCGAGGTCCTCGGCACCCTGCTGGCGGCGGACGTCCCGGACCCCGAAAACAAGAAGGGCGAGCCGCTCGGCCGCGTGGGCGACGAGCTGACGCTCGAGAAGTTCAACACCTTCCGCCGCGCCGGCATCAGCCAGGTGAAGGTGTTCGCGGGCTACACGGCGCTCGACCTGCGCGACGACGCCCAGCCGACCACCACGCGCGAGCGCGAGGGGAAGTACATCCTGGCGTTCGACGTCGCCGAGCCCGAGACGGGCGAGGTGCTGACCGAGGCCGGCCGCGAAGTGTCGGACACGCTGAAGAAGCGGCTCCTGAAGGCGGGCGTCACCAGAGTGGACGTGCTGCTGCCGCCGGGGCGCAGCGAGTCGCCGCTCATCAAAAACACGCTGCTGAAGGACCCGACGCACTCCGAGGCTGAGGCGCTGGAGCAGATCTACGCGCTGTTGCGGCCGGGCGAGGCGCCGAACCTCGAGACCGCGCGCCAGGCGCTGGAGCGGCTGTTCTTCCACCCCAAGCGTTACGACCTGGGGCGGGTCGGCCGCTACAAGATCAACCAGCGGCTCAAGGTGAGCGTCGCGCGGGACCACACGGTCCTCACGGAGGAGGACTTCATCGCAATCATCCGCTACCTGATCGAGCTGTCGGACAGCCGGGGCTACACCGACGACATCGACCACCTCGGCAACCGCCGGGTGCGCTCGGTGGGCGAGCTGATCGCCAACCAGTTCTCGGTGGGCCTGTCGCGCATGGCGCGGCTCATCAAGGAGCGGATGAGCATCAACAACGACCCGGAGCGGATCACCCTGGACGATCTGGTGAACGCCCGGACCGTGAGCGCCGTGATCCAAGCGTTCTTCGGCAGCTCACAGCTGTCGCAGTTCATGGACCAGACGAACCCGCTCGCCGAGCTGACCCATAAGCGCCGGCTGAGCGCGCTCGGGCCCGGCGGCCTCACCCGCGAGCGCGCGGGCTTCGAGGTCCGCGACGTGCACTACAGCCAGTACGGCCGCATGTGCCCGATCGAGACGCCGGAAGGCCCGAACATCGGCCTGATCACGAGCCTCTCGACCTACGCCCGCGTCAACGAGCTGGGCTTCATCGAGACGCCGTACCGCGTGGTCCAGAACGGCCGGGTGACCGACCAGATCCGCTGGCTGTCGGCCAGCGAGGAGGAGGAATACGCGGTGGCGCAGGCGAACGCCCGCCTCACCGAGGACGGCCACTTCGCCGACGAGCTGGTGCTGTGCCGCAAGCGGGACGACTACCCGCTGCTGCCGCCCAACCGGATCGACTTCATGGACGTGGCGCCGGAGCAGCTCGTGTCCATCGCCGCGGCCCTGATCCCGTTCCTCGAGCACGACGACGCGAACCGCGCCTTGATGGGGAGCAACATGCAGCGGCAGTCGGTGCCGCTGTTGTTCCCGCAGGCGCCGCTCGTGGGGACGGGCCTCGAGGAGAAGGTGGCCCGCGATTCGGGCGCCGTGGTGGTCGCCCGGCGCGCCGGCGTCGTCACGCGCGTGACGGCCGACGAGATCATCATCGACGCCGGCGACGAGGAGTCGCGCGGCGGTGACCACCCGCTGGCGCGGCTCAAGCAGCACGACCGGTTCCGCCTCAAAAAGTTCTGGCGCACGAACCAGGACACCGCCATCAACCAGCGGCCGCTCGTGCATGTGGGCCAGAAGGTGAAGGCGGGCCAGATCGTCGCGGACGGCGCCGCGACCGAGCACGGCGAGATCGCCCTCGGCGCGAACGTCACGGTGGCGTTCATGCCGTGGTACGGCCACAACTTCGAGGACGCCATCGTCCTCTCCGAGCGCCTCGTGAAGGACGACGTGTACTCGTCGATCCACATCCAAGAGCTGGAGCTGCACGTCCGCGACACCAAGCGCGGCCGCGAGGAGATCACCCGCGAGATCCCGAACGTCGCCGAGGAGTCGCTCGTCGATCTGGACGAACGGGGCATCGTCCGCATCGGCGCCCACGTCAAGGCCGGCGACATCCTGGTCGGCAAGATCACCCCGAAGGGCGAGACTGAGCTCTCCCCCGAGGAGAAGCTCTTGACCGCCATCTTTGGCGAGAAAGCGAAGGACGTGAAGGACTCGTCCCTCAAGGTCCCGCCGGGGATGGAGGGCGTGGTCATCGACGTGAAGATCTTCTCGCGCATCGAGGACCAGGTGGTCGAGAAGGACCGCGGCGAGCGGATCGGCGAAGTGCGCCGCCTCGAGACCGAGGAGAAGGCGCGCATCTCCGAGGCGATGTTCGCCGAACTGACCGACTTGCTCACGAACCAGGAAGTGGGCCTGATGCTCAAGGCGGGGACGGTGGAAGAGTACCTCCCGGCCGGCACCAAGCTCACGCGCCCGGTCCTGAGCCAGATCAACTTCGCCGACGTTGACCTGAAGACGCTCCGGGTCGGCACCAAGACGGTGAACGAGAAGCTCCGGGCGGTGCTGGACGCGGCGCAGGCGGAGCGCGCCAAGATCGAAGAGAAGTCCGAGGACCAGATCGACAAGATCCTCCAGCCCGACGAACTGCCCCCGGGTGTGATCCAGCTCGTGAAGGTCTATGTCGCCGAGAAGCGGAAGATCTCGGTGGGCGACAAGATGGCCGGCCGCCACGGGAACAAGGGCATCATCGCGCGTATCGTGCCGGAGGAGGACATGCCGTTCCTCCCCGACGGGACGCCCGTGGACATCGTGCTCAACCCGCTGGGGGTGCCCTCCCGGATGAACGTGGGCCAGATCCTCGAGACCCACCTCGGCTGGGCGGCGCGGATCCTGGACTTCGAAGCGAAGACCCCGGTGTTCCAGGGCGCCGACGAGACCGAGATTGGCGTGCTGCTGCGTCTCGCTGGCCTCACGTGGGCGGCGGAATCGCTGCGGCTCGACGTGCGGCCGCCCGAGATGGATGCGGAGACCGTGCGGCGCATCGTGCAGGACCTGCGGCGGCTGCCGTCCACCAACGGCGGCCGGCCGGACCTGTCCACCGCTGGCATCGGGCTGCTCGCCTCGCGGGCGCTGTCCCAGGAGACGCGTGACTGCTTCCACGTGCTCACCGATTTCTTGAGCTTCGCAGCGAAGGAGCTCGCGCAGCGGGAACTCGAGCAGCGCCGGATCGAGCAGGAGTCGCACGCGGCGCGGCTCGAGGCCGATGACCTCACCAAGGTGGAGAAGGCCGCGCTCAAGGCGGGGCTCAAGGAGACCGAGAAGTTCCTGGAGCGCGCGAAGCCGGGCGACGTGCTCGAGGCCATGGGGCTCCAGGCCCTAGCCGCGTTCCTCGGCCCCAAGTCGGAGGCGGACGTGGACCTGGCGGTGAATGAGTTGCTGCGGGTAGCGGGGCTCTCGCCCACCGGCAAGTGCCGGCTGCGCGACGGCCGCTCGGGCGAGTTCTTCGCCTCCGACGTCACGGTCGGCTCGATTTACATGATGAAGCTGTCGCACCTCGTGGACGACAAGATCCACGCTCGGTCCATCGGCCCGTACTCGCTAGTCACGCAGCAGCCGCTCGCTGGCAAGGCGCAGTTCGGCGGCCAGCGGTTCGGAGAGATGGAAGTCTGGGCGCTCGAGGCGTATGGCGCGGCCCACACGCTGCAGGAGATCCTGACCGTCAAGTCGGACGACGTGAACGGCCGCAGCCGCGTGTACGAGGCCATCGTGAAGGGGCAGAACCTGCCGAAACCCGGCATCCCCGAGTCCTTCAACGTGCTCGTGAAGGAACTGCAGGCCCTGGGGCTCAAGGTGACCCTGGGCACCACCGAAGACGTTGAAGAATAAGGGGAGGGAGACTCGATGATCGACTTCCGGAGCGGGCGCGAGCCGAAGAGCTCGAGCTTCGATTATATCCAGGTCCGGATCGCCTCCCCCGAGGAGATCCGCGGCCCGAAGGACTCCAAGGAACGCGAGCGCTTGGAGCTCCAGGGCCAGCGTATCTGGTGGTCGTCGGGCGAGGTCACCAAGCCCGAGACCATCAACTACCGCTCGTTCAAGCCGGAGCGGGACGGGTTGTTCTGCGAGCGCATTTTCGGCCCGGTGAAGGACTGGGAATGCCACTGCGGCAAGTACAAGCGGATCCGCTATCGCGGCGTGATCTGCGACCGCTGCGGTGTGGAGGTGACGCTGTCCAAGGTGCGGCGCGAGCGGATGGGCCACATCGAGCTCGCCGTGCCGGTGGCGCACATCTGGTTCTTCAAGACGCTGCCGTCGCCGATGGGGAACCTGCTCGATGTGACCCTGCGGGACCTCGAGCGGGTGATCTACTACACGAACTACGTGGTGATCGACCCCGGTAAGCAGGAGGTGGCAGACAAGGAGCTGCTCGACGAGGACCGCTACCTCGAGCTGCGCGCCAAGGCGAAGGCGGAGGGCGACACGGCGTTCAAGGCCGACATCGGCGCGCCGGCGGTGCGGGCGCTGCTCGAGCGGCTGCACATCGAGAGGGTGTCGGACGAGCTGCGCGAGGCCGTGGCCACGGAGACGAGCCAGCACCGCAAGAAGCAGATGCTCAAGCGGCTCAAGATCGTGGACGCGATCCGCAACTCGGGGAACTCGGGTGAGCAGCGCAACGACCCGCGGTGGATGATCCTCGACGTCGTCCCGGTCATCCCGCCCGACCTACGACCGCTCGTGCCGCTCGACGGCGGGCGCTTCGCCACGTCCGACCTGAACGACCTGTACCGGCGGGTGATCAACCGGAACAACCGGCTGCAGAAGCTGATCCTGCACCGCGCGCCGGAGGTCATTCTCCGCAACGAGAAGCGGATGCTGCAGGAGGCGGTGGACGCGCTGTTCGACAACGGCCGCCGCGGCCGCGTGCTGCG
>JACOVF010000096.1 GCA_016177465.1 Gemmatimonadota bacterium | reverse complement strand
GGTGATCCCGTCCGAGGCACACCCGCTCGCCGCCACCGACTTCTACAGCGTGCTCGAGACCTCGGACCTCCCGGGCGGCGTGGTGAACATCGTCACCGGCGGCAAGGAGGCGCTCGCCAAAGTGCTGGCCGAGCACCTCGATGTCGACGCCGTGTGGGTCTTCGTCTCCCCGACCGGCGCGAAGGCGGTGGAGGAGGCCTCGGCCGCCAACATGAAGCGGACCTGGGTGTGGACCAAGGCCCGCGACTGGTACGACGCCCGCCAGGGGGAAGGACGCGAGTTCCTGCGCCAGGCGACGCAGGTCAAGAACATCTGGATCCCCTACGGCGAGTAGGGTGCTGAGCTCGATCGACCACCGCGTCAACTACTCCGAGACCGACCAGATGGGGTTCGTGTACCACGCGAACTACCTGGTCTGGCTCGACATGGCCCGTACGGAACACCTGCGTACCACCGGGGTGAGTTACAAACAGCTCGAGGACCAGGGAATCTACCTGGCGGTGACCGAGGCGCGCATCCGCTACCGCCAGCCCGCGAAATACGACGACCGGATCCGGGTGCGGTGCTGGGTCCGGGATCTCGCGAGCCGCCGGGTAATCTTCGGCTACGCGGTCGAGCGGGCGGAGACCGGGGAGCTCCTCGCCACGGCGGAAACGGCGCTCATCGCGCTCAACGGGCGCCACGTCCTGACCCGGATTCCGGAGCACATCTGTGATCTGCTGCAGCCCTCGCCCGACCCGGTACGCCTCTAACAGCGCGCGGCTTCTCCTCGTCGTTCTGGTGGTGGTCGCTGGTGCACCGCTCGCCGCCCAGCAAGCAGACGAAGCGCTTGTGGCCGAACTGGCCCGCCTGCTGGCGGCCGCGGATGCGCGCCAGTTCGACGCCGCACTGCTGCGGGAAGCCCTCCAGCACCCGAACGCCGGCGTGCGCCGCCAGGCGGCGCTGGCCGCTGGGCGCATCGGCGATCCCGCCGCCGTGGACCTGCTCCTGCCGGGCCTCTCGGACGAGGACGCAGGTGTGCAGGCGGCCGCCGCGTTCGCCCTCGGCCTGCTCCGCGACACGCGGGCCGTCGAGCCACTGCTGGGCCTCGTCCGCGGCCTGGCGCCGGCCGACCAAGGTGAGCCCCAGATCGAAGCCATCACCGCGATCGCGAAGATCGGCGGGGCGGAAGGCGAGCGCGGGCTCCGGGAGGTTCTCGCGGGCGGCGGAGCTGCGACCGTCACGACCCGGGCCGCGGCGGCGGGGCTGGTGGAGGCGTGGCGCCTAGGCACCCGCGCCCCCGTCCAGGAGCTCCTGGGCTATGTCGAGGATCCCGACCCGAGCGTCCGTTGGCGTGCGCTCTATTCCCTGGCCCGTCTCCGCGCCCCCCTCGCCGCCCCCCAACTGCTCAGCGCGCTGCAGGACCGGGATCCGGCTGTCCGCGCCGTCGCCCTCCGCGGTCTGACCAAGGCGCTGGTGGACACGGCGCGCATCGACCCCCGCGCCATCGCCGACCGGATCCGGCCGCTCATCGACGACCGCGATCCCCACGTCCGTATCAACGCGCTGCGCGCGATCGCCTCGTTCCGGGACAGCGCGCTCGCGGCGCGAGTCGTGCCCCTCGTGTCGGACGCCGACATCGGGGTCGCGGTGCAGGCGGAAACCACGCTGGGCGCGTTGGGCGGCAGCGTCGCAATCGAGGCCCTGAACGGGCGGCTCGTGGCCGGCACGTTCGCGCTTCGCCGCCAGGCCTTGATCGGGCTCGCGCAGGCCGATAGCGCGGCGGGCAACACCTCGGCTGCGGCGGCCGCCGCCGACCCCGACTGGCGCTGGCGCAGCGTGACGGCCGAAGCGTTCGCCGCGAGCGGCGCCCGCGCGCGACTCGAAGGGCTGCTGGGGGACGCGGACGGGCGCGTGGTTGCCCAGGCGCTCCAGGGCCTCCAGCGAATCGTCCCTGCGAGTGACACCAGCATCCTCCCCCGCGCGCGCCAGCTGCTCTCGCACCCCGATCCCGCCGTGCGCAGCGGGGCAGCGGACCTGCTGGGACGCGCGCCGTCCGTGGAGGACGTGGACGTGCTGGTGCAGGCCTACCAGCGCGCCGCCGGCGACCTGTTCGACGACGCGGCGCTCTCCGCGGTGCGCGCGCTGGCCGAGATCGCCAAGGCCTCAAGCGCCGGCCGGCTGCGCGTCGCCAACCGCTTCGTGGCGGTCGTTCCGCGGCCTGCCGACTATCTCGTGCGCCGCCTGGCCGCCGACCAGCTTCCCGACGCGCGCGAGACCTGGGGGCCCGCAGGGCCCATCGCCACGGGGCGGAGCGACGCGGAGTACCGCGACATGGCGCGGCGCTGGCTGGTGCCCGCGCTCACCGGGCAGCCCAACCCCCAGGTGACGCTCGAGACCGACCGCGGCACCCTGGTGATCGAGCTGCTGCCCGCCCAGGCCCCGCTCACCGTGGCCGCGTTCCTGGGCTTGGTCGAGCGCCGGTTCTTCGACGGGTCTACCTGGCACCGGGTGGTACCGAACTTCGTGGTGCAGGACGGGGACCCCCGGGGCGACGGGTGGGGCGGGCCGGGCTTCGTGTTGCGGGACGAGGTGAATCCGATCCGCTACGCGACGGGTACAATGGGGATGGCGCTGTCGGGTCCCGACACCGGAGGCAGCCAGTTCTTCATCACCCACTCCCCGCAACCACACCTGGACGGCACCTACACCGTCTTCGGGCGGATCGTGTCAGGCGAGCTGGTGCTGCAGGCGATCGCCATGGGGGACCGGATCCGGAGCCTTCATCGCTGATGCGTGGCGTCGCGCTCATCGTCTGCCTCGTGCTCGCCGGGTCGCTCCCGGCAGCGGCCCAGTTCGGGTATTTCGGTCAGAACAAGATCCAGTACAAGGGGTTCGACTGGCGCGTGCTCCGCGGCGAGCACGTGGATCTCTACTTCTATCCGGAAGAGGAGGAGCTGAGCCGGGTCACGCTGGCGTACGCCGAGGAGAGCTACGGCGTGCTGGAGCGGCGCTTCAACCACACCGTCGCGCGGCGTGTCCCCTTAATTATCTACGCCTCCCACTCGGACTTCGAGCAGACGAACGTGCTCCCGTTCCTGCCACCCGAGGGCCTGCTCGGCGTCACGGACTTCTTGAAGCGGCGCGTCACCCTCCCATTCCGCGGTAACTACACCGAGTTCCGCCACACCATCCGTCACGAGATGGTGCACGTCTTCCAGCTCAGCCTGTATGCCGAGCTGTACGCGCGCTACCCGCGGCTGCGGCGCGCGGGGTTGCCGCTGTGGTGGTCCGAGGGACTGGCCGAGTTCTTCTCGGGCGGCGAGGACTCCCGCGACGAGATGATCCTGCGGGACATGACGGTGAGCGGCCGGCTGCCACGGCTGCAGGACCTCACCTACTGGGCGGGCGGCATCGTCTATCCGCTGGGGGGCGCGATTCACCGCTTCCTGGCCGAGATCTACGGCGAGTGGCGCGCGGTGCGGATGTACCAGGACCTCTGGAAGTACTCCTCGTTCGAGGACGCGATGCGGGGGATCTACGGGAAGCGGCTGGAGGATCTGTCCGAGGAGTGGCAGTACTGGCTGCGGCAGCACTACTATCCGGCCGTCGCGTCCGGGCGGCCGCTCGCCATCACCTCGCGGGTCCTGAGCGAGCTGGCGATCAAGCCGGCCGCGTTTCGCCTACCGGACGACAGCGCCAGCCAGGTCCTCTACTTCTCGCCGTCGCGCGGCTACACCGACATCTACGCCCAGCCGCTCAGCGGCGGCAAGCCGCGCGCCGTGGTGAAGGGGGAGCGCAGTGAGCAGTTCGAGTCGTTCCACTTCTTCGAGTCGCGCCTCGACGTGTCGACCGACGGGATCGTGGCCTTCAGCAGCAAGTACTTCGAGCGCGACGCGCTGTTCCTGTGGAGCTTCGAGCGGGGGCGGGTGGTGGGTCGCTACCAGTTCCCGGAGCTCGTGTCGATCCTCTCGCCTGCCTGGGCGCCGGACCGCCGGAGCATCGTGTTCAGCGGCCTCTCGGTCTCCGGATACTCGGACTTGTACCGCCTCTGGCTCGCCGGCGGCCGGCTCGAGCGGCTTACTTCTGACCGCTACGAGGACCTCGACCCGACGTTCAGCCCCGACGGCCGCACGATCGTGTTCGCCTCCGACCGGACACCGTTCGGGGTGGACGGGAAGCTCAACCTGTTCAAGCTCGACGTGGCGAGCGGCGCCGTCAGCTACCTCACCTACGGGCTGTGGCGGGACGAGGGGCCGCGCTGGTCGCGCGAGACCGGCCTCATCTACTTCGCGAGCGACCGCAACGGCACCCACCAGGTCTACGCTGTGGACTCGACAGGCTCGGGGCGACAGCTCACGAGCACGCTGAACGGCGCCTTCGACCCGCAGTGGGTCGAACAGGAGCAGGGGATCGTCTTCGGCGGCTTCGCCGACCTGAGCTTCAACATCTATTTCACCCGACCCGAGACGGACAGCGGGGCGCCGGCGGTGACGCTTGCCGCCGGGCGGACGCCGCCCGGCTGGACCTGGCCGGAGCTCGCGGACCCGCGGTACACGCGGGTGGACGCGGCGCCGTACGAGAAGAAGTTCACCCTGGATTTCGCGGCGGGCGACGCGCTCGTCGCTCCGGGCATCGGCGCCGCCCAGGGCGCGGTCTTCCTCTTCAGCGACCTGCTCAGCGACCATGTGTTGTTCCTGGGGGTCTCCTCATTCCAGGGAGCCGGGCTCGGCAGCCTGCTCGACAACTTCAACGGTACGGTGTTCTACCTGAACCAGGCGCACCGCGTCAACTGGGGCGTCGGCGCGTTCCGGCAGCGGGGGCTGTTCTTCGAGGGCGATTTCAGCACGCTGTTCGAGGAGACGGCGTTCGGGGTGTTCGCCCAGCTCCGCTACCCGTTCACGCGCTTCCAGCGCGTGGAGGCGGAGTACCGCCTCGAGCGCTCCGACCGCTTCGACATCGCCGCGGAGAACATCAGCGAGCCGCACCGCGTCGCCTGGCTCGCCTCGAACTACCTGAGCCTCGTCCACGACAATACCCTCTGGCTCGCCACCGGGCCGATCGACGGGTCGCGCTACAACCTCACCGGCGGGCTCGTGAACGACGTCAGCCACGGCCGGTTCGACGCCTACGTCGGATCGGTCGATTTCCGGAAGTACCTGCGCACGTCCCTCCGCGGCGCGGTCGCGTTGCGCGCGCTGGCCTACTACGCGGGGGGAGAGCGCCCGCGTCGCATCAACATCGGTGGCTCGTGGGGCGTGCGCGGCTACCCGCGCTGGGGCTACGTCGCCGGTACCAGCGCCTGGATGCTCAACGCCGAGTGGCGCTTCCCGATCACCGACTTCCTTTCGATCGGCTTCCCGTTCGGGGAGCTGCGCTTTCCCGGCGTGCAGGGCGCGCTGTTCACGGACCTGGGACGGGCGTGGACCAAATCGACGTCGGGGCGCGGGAGCCTGGGCAGCACCGGCCTGGGCCTGCGGATGCCGATCGGCGCGCCGCTCGTGCTCCGCCTGGATCTGGGCTACCGCTTCCACTCCGGCGATCTGAGCCTGTATGGTCTGCCGGCGCGGAGCCGGGGGAGCCGGTTCGTGGACTTCTTTTTCGGGTTTAACTATTGAGCGGGCAACGTGTTTCGCTTGACCGGCTTCGCCCCCTTTCCTACATTGGCGCCTGTGTCCTCTTGGCTGGCTGCCCCGGGCCGGTGCGGCGGCTCGTGCCGGCCCCCCTGGCCCCGGCCGACCGGGACAGCGCGGCGGAGTGGGCCCGCGCCACATTGCCGCCGCGCCAGACCGCGATCCGGTTCCGCTGGCGCTATCGGGACGAGCGAGTGAGTTACGCGGGGAGGGGCATGACGCGGATCGCGCCCCCCGACTCCCTGCGTTTCGATTACGCCGGGCCGTTGGGACTCGGCGCCGGCGCGGCGGTGGTGCTGGGCGACACGGTGGTGTGGGCGGATCCGAAGACGAACTTCCGCTCGCTCGTCCCGGCGATCCCGATGCTGTGGGCGTCGCTCGGCATGGTGCGGCCGCCGGCGGCCGAAGCGGTCGTGTACGGACGCACCGAGGGGCCGCGGCAGCTGTGGCGATTCGTGCACGGGGCGGACACCCTCGATTACGTCGCGACCGCCGGTGCGCCCGGTCGGCTCGAGGCGGAGTGGCGGCGGGGCGGGTCGGTCGTGGCCCGCAGCCGCACGGAGTACGATACTCATGCGATGCCGGCCAGCGCCCGCATCGTTTTTCCGGAGGGGCCGGCCCGCTTTGATCTTACGGTCGTGGCGGTCGATACGCTGGCGGTCATTACGCCGGCGCTGTGGCGCAGCCGCCGTTAGCGGCGCCACGCTCGTCCTCGCGTCCTGTCTCTATGGATTCGCGGGCGGCGGGTTCGCCCCGCACATCAAGACGGTGGCGATCCTGCCGTTCGACAACCAGACGCCGGAGCCGTCGCTCACGCAGGAGGTGAACGACGCGGTGCGCGAGGCGCTGGAGAGCCGGCTCGGCCTCCGGCTGGCAGGGGAGGCGAACGCCGACGCGCTCGTCCGCGGACGCGTCGTGCGGTACGAGCCGGATCTTCCGCTCGCGTACCAGGCTGGGCTGGGGCAGGCCAACGTGACGCGGCGAGAAGTCCAGCTCACGGTGGACGTGGAGATCCTGGACCAGCGTGAGGGCAAAACGATCTGGCAACGGCAAGGGCTAACGGTGAAAGGGGACTACCTGCCACCGCAGGAAGCGGAGGGCCGCAAGATCGCGCTGCAGAAGCTCGTCAACGACATCGTGGACGGAGCGCAGTCCCAGTGGTGACACGGGCGGGACGGGCGGCGGGCCGTCGCGGCGCCAGCTCGACCGGGTGCCTGGTCTCCCTGTTGCTGTTCGTGGCGCTGCTCTATTACGGCGTCAACATCGGCGAGGTCTGGTTCCGCTACTACCGGTTCCTCGACGAAGTGCAGACGCAGGCGCGCCTCGCCGCCGCGCTGGACGACGGCACCATCCGCCGCCGCATCCAGGCCGCCGTGCAGGACATCGGGCTTCCTGACTCGGTCGGGACCAGACTCTCCATCCGCCGGACCTACTCGCCGCGCGAGATCAAGATCGAGACCTGGTACAGCGAGGACGTCCACCTGCCGCTGTTCAACCACACCTTCAAGTTCAATCCGAAAGCCACGCAGCCGCTCTGAACACCGCCGAGAAGATCCGGACCACTGACGCCGCGGCCGCCTGGCGCGCGGCGCAGCGTGGACCGGTGGTGTTCACCAACGGCGTGTTCGACTTGCTGCACGTGGGGCACGTGACCCTGCTCGAAACGGCGCGCGGCGAGGGCGGGGCGCTCGTCGTGGGCGTCAACAGCGACGCGTCGGTACGGCGGCTCGCCAAAGGCGCTGATCGGCCGCTGGTGGGCGAGGCGGAGCGTGCCCGGCTCCTGGCCGCACTCCAGTCGGTCGACTGCGTGGTCCTGTTCGCCCAGGACACCCCGCTGGAGCTGATCCGCGCGCTCAAGCCGGACGTGCTCGTGAAAGGGGCCGACTACGCCCGCGGACAGATCGTCGGGGCGGACGACGTGGAGGGCTGGGGCGGTCGGGTTGTGCGTGTCCCGTTGGTCGAAGGCAAGTCGACCACCGGCTTGATCCGTCGGCTCGGCGGGGGCGCATGACCTTCTGTTCCATTCCGCATTCCGCACTCCGCATTCCGCATTGAAACTGCTCGTCGCCACCCGCAGTACCGGGAAGGCCGGCGAGATCCGCGCGCTGTTCGCGGGCCTTCCCTTTGAGCTGCTCTTCCCTGTCGACCTGATGCTCGAGCAGCTTCCGGAAGAGGCGACCCTCGAACGCGGCGCGACCTACGTGGAGAACGCCGTCGCCAAAGCGCGCTACTTCGCCGCGCGCGGGGGGGTCGCCACCGTCGCCGACGACTCCGGGATCGAGGTCGACGCGCTGGGGGGCGCCCCCGGGGCGCACTCCGCGCGATGGGCGCTCGAACTGGAAGGGGGGAGGGAGAACGGGGAGGGGGGCCTCGACGCGAGGAACAACGCCCTCTTGCTTGAGAAGCTGAGCGGGGTGCCCGAGGACAAGCGCACCGCGCGCTACCGCTGCGTGGTGGCGTACCTGGAGCGCGCCACGGCAGTGCCGGAGATCGTCGAGGCGACCTGCGAGGGGTACATTCTCACCGAGCAGCGTGGAACCGGCGGGTTCGGGTACGACCCGTTGTTCTATTCGACGGATCTGCGGATGACGTTCGGCGAGGCTGCCGCGGCCGCGAAGCAGCGCGTCTCCCACCGCGGCCGGGCGTTGCGGGCGCTGATTGAGGTGTTGCTGCGTCGCAGCAAGGATGGGCCGGCGGTCGGTTGACAGCCGGGCCGCGGGGAATAGGTTGGCCGTGCGCCAGTACCCGCCCAGTGGCGGGGTCACGCCGCAGCGCCACGGGTCCTCGAGTCCCTCCCCGACGCCGTCACGCGACGCCGAGGCCCAGGGTGATCGACCCGCGCTCCCCTTGCGCGGAGGTTGACGATGCGGATGCGTCGAATCGTACTGCCAGTCGCGGCACTGCTCTTGGGTTCCGGGCTGGTCGTGGCCGTCGGGCTCGCACAACAACAGCAGCAACAGGACCGGGTCTACTGGTACGTGTCCGCTTACCAGGTGAGCTTTGATCGGGTGGATAGTCTTACGCGCCTGCTCCGGGCGCACAGGCTGCCGGTGATCGAGGAGCGCAAGCGGATGGGCACCCTCCTGGACGAGCGTTGGCTCATTCACAACTACGGTGACGAGTACAACGTCGTCCGCATTGGGCAATTCCGGACGCTCACCGCGCTAGTGGAGGACACGACCGGCCAGGCCGCGTTCCGGAAGGTGTACCCGGATTCGGTCCAGCGGGCCGCCATCAGCGCGGCGTTCAATTGGGTGTTTGCCGGCGCGCCGCATCGCGACAACATCTATCGGGAGGTGCGGCGCTGAGGCTCTGACACGCGGCGCGGCGGCGGATATCCTGGCGTGCAGAGTTGGGGTTCGCAGGGCTGCCGTGTAGTTTTCCTGTGCGTCTAGG
>JACOVF010000080.1 GCA_016177465.1 Gemmatimonadota bacterium | reverse complement strand
GTCCAGATCGCCCGTGCCCAGGAAGCCCCACGCTAGCTGGTGCAGCGCTTCGACGCTTCCGGAGTCACGCCCGACGGCTCGCCGATGAAATACGAGCGCCTGGCGCACGTCGGCGGCGCGGACCGCCATCGCCGCCGCCAGCCACGATTCGGCACTCACGGAGTCCAGCGCGAGCGCCTGCGTCGCAGCGAGCGAGGCAAGCGGTTGAATGCTGTCGGAGGAGACAGTCTCGATCCTCCATCCCCAATCGCGGGCGAGTGACAAGGCGTGGGCCAGCCCGGCCCAGGCCCGGGCGAACCGGGGATCCAACGCGATCGCCTGGCGGTATTGGGCGACGGCCGTCGTGGCGGCTGCGGCGGTGCGGCCCCGGATGGCCACGCGTCCGCGCAGATAGGCCTGGTACGCCTCCCCACTCGCCGGGCCCGCCGCCGGCGTCAATCGGGCTCGCTCGCCGGTGCGCAAGCGACCGAGGACCGCCTCGGCGACTTGGATCGCGACGGAGTCTTGAACGGTGAAGATCTCGTCCAGACGCCGCTCGTAGGTCTTGCCCCACACGTTGAAGCCGCCGGTTGCGTCCGTTATCAAGAGAACTACCCGCAGCCCCTGTCCAGAGCGGCGCAATGTGCCGTCCAGCACGTAACGCACGCCGAGCTCTCGGCCCACCAATCGAGGGTCCGTCGCGCGACGCCCGCGGAAGCTGAGGGACGCATAGCGGCTCGCCACGCGGAGGCCGGACACCTGCGACAGCCGCGCGATGATCTCTTCGGTCAATCCGTCCGCGATGGCCGCATCGGCGGTGTCCCGGGAAAGGTTGTCGAGGTACAGCATGGCCACCGAGTGCGGATGCGGGGGGCGCGCGCGCGACGAGCTACACGGCGGCGGTGAGCCATCGGGGCACTGGGCCAACAGACTCGCGCCTGGCACGAGGATCGCGAGGAGCAGGATCAAGCCGAATCGCCGCACCACCCCACAATAGTCGTCTCCCAGCCCTGCTTGCGTAACCCCCTCCCCGGCCGTACGTTAGCTGCCCCCATGAAGCAGCAGGCGCTGGTGGTGCTCACGACGCTCGGCACGGATGCCGATGCGCGCGCGCTCGTGAAAACTCTGCTCGAGGACCGGTTGATCGCGTGTGGAACCTTGCTCCCCGGCGCGCGGTCGCTCTATCGGTGGGAAGGTGCGCTGCAGGAGGAGAACGAAGTCGTGGTGCTTCTCAAGACCGACGCATCGAAATGGGAGGCGCTGTCCGCGATGGTCAAAGCGCGACATCCGTATCAGGTACCCGAGCTGCTGGCGCTGCCGGTGGAGGCAGGGTTGGACGTGTACCTTTCTTGGATCACCAACGAGGTGGTGGGATGAACCGCGAGCGGGGCCGCCGCTGGCTGTCGGCGCAGGAGCGGGCCCGGGTGGCCGCCGAGCTCCTGGACGAAGCCGAGTCGTTGACCCAGGCGGCCGTCCTGCCCGGCGCCGCGGCCGTCGAGCCGGCTGCTCCTGCGCCGCCGAGCGGCAACGGCAGCCCGCGAGCGCCGGACGCCTGGAACCGGGACGCCGCCCTGGCGGAGCTCGACCGCGCACTGGCCGAGGATCCGGCGAACGCCGGGCTGCTGGTGCAGCGCGCGGGGCTGCTCGGGGCGATGGGCCGGTTCGCGGCGGCGCAGCAGGACCTGCAGTGCGTGCTCCGCGGCGATCCGGGCAACGCGGAGGCGCTGACGAGCCTCGGCGCGCTGCTGTCGCGCAGGGGGCTGTGGGCCGAGGCCGCGGTGCAGCTGCGCCGCGCCGCGGAGCTCGAGCCGGCGCGCGGCCCGGCCTGGTACTACCTGGGCGAGGCGCTCAACCACATCGACGATCTCGCCGGCGCGCTCGCCGCGTTCGCGCGCGCCGCCGAACTGCAGCCGCAGAATTCAAAGGCGTTCCACGGGCAGGGCGTCGTGCTCGACCGGATGCGCCAGCCCGCGGACGCCACCGTGATGTACCGCCGCGCGCGGGAGGTGGCCGGCAGGTGATGCGGGTGGTGGTAGACGATCTGGCGTTCCGAGTCTCCGACGCGATCGTCCGCCCCGCAACCGCCCGACTCGACCCGACGACCCCGGTGATCCGCCGCCTCGAGATGGTGGGCGGCCGGGCGTTCGTCTCGAGCCTCCGGGTGCAGCGGGATCTTGCGGTCGGTGCCGCCGTGGTCACCGGCGGCGGCGATCTTCCTGCCGAATTCGTGATCCACGCCGTGATCCAGAGCGACCGGGAGCCGGTGTCCCGCGCGAGCGTGGCGCGGGCCTGGCTCTCCGCCTTGCAGCGCGCGCAGGAGTGGCAGTTCGCGCAGCTGACGGCGCCGCCGCTTGGCACGGGGGCGGGCAACCTCGCCATCGAGGACGCGGCCGAGATCATGGTGGAGGTCCTGAAGGCGCATCGCCAAGCCGCCGCCTTCCCCGTCGACGTATGTTTCGTCGTGGAAACAGTGGAGGATCAGGAGGTGTTCGAGACGGCGCTGCGGCGCGCGGCGGCGAGCGAATCGTGACCCGGCGCGGCTGGGCGATCGCCCTGCTGGGCGCGTGGGCCCTGTCGCTCGGGTGGCTCGTGAAGCGCGAGTATTTCCGGTCCACGGGAGCGAAGCTCGCGGAGGCCGCGCTCTCGGTGCCGCCGGGGGCCCAGTTTTACCGTCTCGACCTGGGTGGCCAACAGATCGGGTTCGCGTCATCCACCATCGACACCCTCACCGACTCGATCCGGGTCGAAGACGTGCTCGTGCTCGACGTCCCCGCGCTCGGCCGGCTGCACCGCACCACTGCCCGGAGCACGGCTATCCTCAGCCGGACCCTGCGGCTGCGCCGGGTGGACGCATCCTTCGACGGCGATGGCGTCCGGTTCGACGCGCACGGCGAGGTCTTGGAGGACAGCGTCTTGCGGATCACGCTGGTCTCGGGGAGCGATTCCCAAATGGCCCGGGTCCGCCTCCTCCGTCCCATCGTCCTGCCGTCGCTCCTGCCGTTGCGCCTCGCGTTCGGCGGAGAGCTGAAGCCCGGCAACACCTACGCCGTGCGGCTGTTCGACCCGCTGCTGCTCGCCGAGCGGGACGTGCGCGTGCGCGTCGCCACCGAGTCCACCCTGGTCGTGGCCGACAGCGCCGATTACGACTCGACGGCGATGGCCTGGATCCCGGTGCGCTTCGACACCGTGCGCGCCTTCCGGATCGAGCAGGAGATGAACGGTCTCACGCTCGCCGCCTGGATCGACGCCCAGGGACACGCGGTGCGGGCGGAGAGCCCGGTGGGCTTCACGATGGAGCGGTCGGCGTTCGAGATCGCGTACGAGAATTTCCGGCGGCGCGACACGGCCCGCGTCGCCCGGGCGAGCGCCAGCCCGCCCACGGGCGCCATCATCGCGGCCACCGCGATCTCGGCGGGGACAACCCTCGCGCCCGAGGCACTGCGGGAGCTGCGGGTGCGCCTGGGCGGCGTGGCGCTGCGGGGCTACGATCTCGCCGGTGGGCGCCAGACGCTGGCCGGCGACACCCTGGTGGTGCAACGGGAGACGCCCACCAGGTTACAGCCCCGTTATCTGTTGCCGGCACGCGACACGACGCTCGCGCCGTATCTCGCACCCGAGCCGCTGGTCCAGAGCAACGACCCGCGCATCGCGGCGCAGGCGCGTCAGATCGTGGGGCGCGAGCGAAACGCGCGGAAGGTGGCCGAGCTGTTGACGCACTGGGTCCACGGGTATGTCAAGAAGGAAGCGGCGATCACGGTGCCGAGCGCCGTTCAGGTACTCGAGAAGCGGGTGGGCGACTGCAACGAACACGCGGTGCTGTACGTGGCGCTGGCCCGGGCGATCGGGCTCCCGGCCCGCTCCGCGGCTGGCGTCGTGTACCTAGGGGGCCGCTTCTATTACCACGCCTGGGCAGAGGTCTATCTGGGCGACTGGGTCGCGGTCGATCCCACCTTCGACCAGTTCCCCGCCGATGCGGCGCACCTGCGATTCACGGTCGGCGGCCTGGCACGCCACGTGGAGCTCACCCGGCTGATCGGGAAGCTGACGCTCGAGGTGCAATGATCCGGCTCGAGAATCTGACGAAGCTCTACGGCAGCTTCGTGGCGGTGGACGACATCTCGCTCCACGTGCCGAAGGGCGTGCTGTACGGCTGTCTCGGCCCCAACGGCGCGGGGAAGACGACGACGCTCCGCATGATCGCCGGCATCCTCCGCCCCTCGAACGGCCGCGTGCTGCTGGGCGGCGACGACGTGCACGAGAACCCAATGGTCGCCAAGCGGCGCCTCGGATTCATCCCCGACCGGCCCTTCGTCTACGACAAGCTGACCGGCGCGGAGTTCCTGCGGTTCGTCGCCGGCCTGTACGGGCAGGATGGGGACGCCGTCGAGCGGCGGATGAACGAGCTGCTCGAGGTGTTCGAGCTCACGAGCTGGAAGGACGAGCTGGTGGAGGCGTACAGCCACGGGATGCGGCAGAAGCTGATCATCTCGAGCGCGCTGATCCACCGTCCCGAGTGCATCGTGGTCGACGAGCCGATGGTGGGACTCGACCCCAAGGCGGCGCGGCTGCTCAAGGACATCTTCCGCCAGTTCGTGGACAAAGGGGGAACGGTGCTGATGAGCACCCATACCCTCGAAGTCGCCGAGGCGATGTGCGATCGCATCGCCATCATCCAGCACGGCAAGATCGTCGCCGCCGGCACCATGGAGGAGATTCGGGCTCAGACCGCGGCCGGGGGCAGCGTCGGCCTCGAGGAGCTCTTCCTCAAGCTCACGGGCGGCGTGCACGCGCGGGAGCTGGCGGAGGTGCTCGGCTCGTGAGGCAGCCGTCGCTCGCCCAGGTGCTGCAGCCGAAGTGGCGCACCGCCCTCCAGCGGCTGCGCGAGGAGCGCTCGGGGGGCGGCGGGAAGATCGTCCTGCTGTCGGCCGTCGGCTTCGGGTTCTGGGCGGCGGTGTTCGGGGTGCTCTACCGGGTGCTGAAGTATTTCCGCGGCGTCGAGGAGCTGGGCCCGCTGCTCGCCGCGAAGCTGCTGGGGCTGGTGCTGCTGTCGTTCATCTCCATCCTGATCCTGTCGAACGTCATCACGGCGCTGTCGAGCTTCTTTCTCGCGAAGGACTTGGATCTTCTCGTCTCGGCGCCGGTGGACTGGCTGCGGTTGTACCTCGCGAAGCTGGGCGAGACCCTGCTCCACTCCTCCTGGATGGTGGCGCTGATGGCGGTACCGATCCTCGCCGCGTACGGCGTGATCTACCACGGGGGGTGGCTGTTCCCGCTATACGCCGTGTTCACGATCCTGCCGATGCTCGTGCTGCCGGCGGTGCTGGGGTGCGCCGTGACCCTCGTGCTGGTGAACGTCTTTCCCGCGCGACGCACGCGGGACCTGCTGTCGATCATCGCGCTGGGGGCGGCGGGGGTGCTGATCCTGCTGTTCCGCCTGATCCGCCCCGAGCAGCTCGCCCGCCCCGAGGGGTTCCGCAACCTCCTCGACTTCATCACCGTCTTGCGCACGCCGACGTCGCCGTTCCTCCCGAGCGAGTGGGCGACGAACGCGATCATGAACTACCTGCGGGAGATTCCCGATCCCCTGCCGCTCCTCCTCCTCTGGACGACAGCGGCGGGGGTCGTGACGCTCGGCGCCCTGTTGCACCGCGAGTTGTTCGCGACCGGGTTCACCAAGGCACAGGAAGGGGCGGAGCGGTTCATCCGGGGGACCTTGTGGCGCTGGACGGTGGGGTCGCTACTGCGGCCGCTCCCCGCCGCGAAGCGAGAGTTCGTGCTCAAGGACATCAAGCTGTTCTTCCGCGACACGACCCAGTGGAGCCAGCTGATTCTGCTGGCGGTGCTCGTGGTGGTGTACCTGTTCAACATCAAGGCGCTGCCATTGTTCCGGGGCGAGCAGGTGCCGTTCTTCTATGTCACCCTGGTGTCCTTCCTGAACCTCGGCCTGTCGGGGTTCGTACTCGCGTCGATCGCCGCGCGGTTCATCTTTCCCGCGGTGTCGCTCGAGGGGCGACAGATGTGGCTCCTGCGCTCGAGCCCGCTCGACCTGCGGGCCCTGCTCTGGTCCAAGTACTGGGTGGGGACGGTCCCGCTGCTGGTGCTGGCGCTGCTCCTGACCGGGGCCACCAACCTGCTGCTCAAGGCGACCCCGTTCATGATGATCGTGAGCCTGGCGACGATCTGCGCCCTGACGCTCGCGATCGCCGCGATGGCGCTGGGCTTCGGCGCGCTCTACCCCCAGTTCGAGACCGAGAACGCCGCGCAGATCCCGACGTCGTTCGGCGGACTGGTGTTCATGATGGCGACGATCGTCCTGCTCGCGGTGGTGATCGTGGTGCTGGCGCGGCCGGTGTACGTCTACATGAGCACGGTGAACGCCGGCCTGCCGGTGCGGATGGACGCCTCGATGATCGCGGCGTTCGCCGCCGCCGCCACCTTGTGCGCGGCGGCGACGGTGATCCCGCTACGGGTGGGACTAAAGAAGATGGAGAGCTTCGAGTTCTAGCCAACGCTTAAAGGCGCCATCATCCTGCTGGCGGTGTCGTTCGATCTACCAGGACCTGAAGCGCGGGATGCAGCAGGCGGCCGAGAGCCTCCGCCTCGACCTGCACATCGTCGCGGGCGAGTGAGACCTGGCGCGGCAGACGGCCCAGGTGGACGCCTTCATCACGCAGAAGATGGACGCGATCGTGATCGCGCCGGTCAACTCAAGCGGCATCGTCAGCGCGATCGAGGCGGCGAACCGCGCCGGGATCCCCGTGTTCACCGCCGACATCGCTCGTCGCCGACGCCGTGCAAGATCCGGCAGCCATCGGACGGCTCACGATGCACGTCGTGGCGGCGCGGCTGCGCGGGGACTCGATCCCCCGCGTCGTCCCCGTGCCCGTCGGGCTGGTGGAGCGCGATTCGCTGGACTAGGCGGCGACTCGTACGCCGCAGCGGCCGCAGAAGCGCGCGTCGGCTTCGAGCGCGCTGCCACACCGCGAGCAGAACCCCGACGCGGCGCCGAGCCGTCGGCCACACAAGGAGCAGAACTCGGCGTCGGATTCGGGGCGCGGGCCATCCACCGGACACACGGGAGCCGGGAGGCGCGAGACGGGAGCCGCGTCGGTATGAACGCCTCCCGCCTCTCGCCTGCCACCTCCCGCTGGTTCCCCGCGAAGCGCCGCCAGCGCCTCCCCCGTGTACTTCGCATGCAGGGTCCGGTAGTCGGCGTCGGAGAGCTTGCCCGTCGCGCGGTCGAACTCGATCTCCTTCAACGCCCGCAGGGTCACCGCCCGCGGCGACAGATCGTCGTCCGGATCCTCCCCTTCGTTCCCCTCTCCCGTCTCCCCGCCCCCGCGACCGCCGCGGAGTCCTTTAGGATCTCCCGCCGGTTCCGGATGCAGAATCGGCCTCAGCACGAAGTACACCGCGCCCACGGCGAGCAGGAGGGCGACCAGGAACTCGAGCACCGGCCTATGCGGAGAACTGCTCGAGCTCGCGCTTCAGCCGTTCGAGCTCGGCGGGTGACGCGGTGACCTCGCCCGGCGTGGGGTCGGGGGCCGCGGCGGGCACCGCACGAGTCCAGCGCCGCAGGATCACCGTGAGGACGGCCCCGGCGGCGAGGATGACCAGGGACGGGACGAAGTAGCCCGCGAGGTTGAACCCCCGCTTCGGGGGCGCCATCAGGATGGCCTGCCCATGGCGGGCGACGAAGTCGTCGATGATCTGCGGCCCGCTCATCCCCTGCGCCGCCAGCGCCAGGACCTCGCGATGCATCGCCGGGCTCACCGCGCAGGTGAAGTCAGTGGTGCGGCAGGTGTAGACGTCGAGGTTGCACCCGCAGGTGCACTTGAGCTTCTTCTCGATCACCTGAAGAGCCGCGTCGTTGTCGGCCGCGGTGGAGGGCTCCAGGGGCCGCCCTGCGCGCCGGGGATCCCAGAGCTTGCCGGCGGGGCCGGAGCCGGCGAGAGAATCTTGAGACGTCGCACGACGCCACGACGCTACGACGCCAAGAAAAAGGGGGGCCCCCAGAGCCAGAAATCCCCTGCGATCCACGTGCACCGTGGCGTCCTGGCGTCGTGGCGTCGCGTCGTATGGCGTCATGCTTCCCCCACCAGCTTCACTGCGTACCCTGCCTGCATCCGCTTCACCGCCGGGGCCCCCCCCCCGCCGCCGGGCCACATGGTCACGAGCCCGCCGAAGACGAGGATCATCCCGCCGTACCACACCCACCAGACGAGCGGGTTGATCGTGAAGCGGTAGACGGCCTGCTCGGTGCCGTTCACCACGCCGCCCAGCACGATATAGAGGTCCTCGCGCAGATCGCTGCGGATGCCGACCTCGGTCGACGGCTCAAAGGTCGGACGGCCGAGGGCGTCCACGTGTTGGCGCTTCTCGGTGCGCAGAATCCCCAGGCGCTTGCCGCTGCGCTGCACCTCCACCGTGGCGGCCGTGATCTGGCGGTTCAGCGCGTCGTACTGCGAGATACCGAGATGCGTGAGAGTATAGGTGTGGCCGTAGGGGCTCTTCAGCGTCGCCGACTCGCCCGGGCGCAGGGTGACCTGGGTCTCGGTCTTGAACGCCATGCCGGCGAACGCGACGAACAGCATGACGATGCCGACGTGCACGATGTAGCCCCCGTAGCGCCGGCGGTTCCGCCCGACGAGCCGCACGAGGGCGAGGGCATACCCCTCGCCGTACTGGCGGTGCCGGGCCGAGGTGCCGCGGGCGAACTCCTGCACCACGGTCGCGGCCACAAAGCCGCCGAGCGCGATCGCCATCACGGCGTACAGGTCCCGCATCCCCGCCACAAGCATCGCGAGCAACAGCAAGACTCCGGACGCCGCCGGCGCGGCGAACTGGCGGCGAATGTTCGGCAGCGAAGCCCGCCGCCATGCAATGAGGGGGCCGATTCCCGTGAGCGCGAGCAGGGCGAGGCCCAGGGGGACGTTCACCTGATTGAAGAACGGCGGGCCGACGGTCACCTTCGTTCCCTGCACCAGCTCGGAGAGGATCGGGAACAAGGTCCCCCACAGCACCGAGAACGCGATCCCGATGAACAGCAGGTTGTTGAACAGGAAGCTCGCCTCGCGGCTCACCATCGACTCGAGCCGCGCCTCGGCCTGGAGCAGCGGCAGCCGCAGGGCGTAAAGCCAGAAGCCGACCACCCCCGCGATGATCAGGAACGCGAGGAAGAAGTACCCCACGCCGGATTGCGTGAACGAGTGCACGCTCGAGATCACGCCGGAGCGCGTGATGAAGGTGCCGAAGATCGACAGGAGCCAGGACCCGATGATGAGCGCGAGGTTCCACTTCTTCAGCATGCCGCGCTTTTCCTGGATCATCACCGAGTGGAGGAACGCCGTCATCGTGAGCCAGGGGAGCAGCGAGGCGTTTTCCACCGGGTCCCACGCCCAGTAGCCGCCCCACCCCAGCTCCACGTAGGCCCACCACATACCGAGGCAAATGCCGATCGATAGGAACAGCCACGACAGGAGCGTCCACTTGCGGATTGCCACGAGCCAGTCGACGTCGAGCCGCCTGGAGATCAGCGCGGCCATCGCGAACGCGAACGGGATGGTGATCGAGATGTAGCCCAGGTAGAGCATGGGCGGGTGGAACACCATCCCGGGGTTCTGTAGCTGCGGGTTCATCCCCCGCCCGTCGACCGGCGTGAACGGCAGCCGCTCGAACGGGTTGGCCGCCGCGAGCATCACGGTCACGAAAAACGCTACGACGATACTCACGACGGACGCGACGAACGGCAGGTAGGCGCGATGGCGCCGCGCCGTCAAGAGCAGTGCCAGGGACCCGAACAACGACAGCACGGCGGCCCAGAAGAGCAGGCTGCCCTTCTGGCCCGCATACAGCGCGGACCAGAGGTAGAAGACCGGGAGATTGCGGCTGGTGTAGGAGGCGACGTACTCGACGTTGAAGTCGTGCGCGAAGAGGGCCCACTCGAGCGAGAACACGGCGACGAGCAGGGCCGCGCACGTCGCGAACACCGCGTGGCGCGCCGAGAGCTGGAGGTCCGGGCGGCCCTGGAGGCCGCCCACGATCCCCGTGACCGCGCCCCACAGCGCGATCATGAGGGCCACCCACAGCGCCAGGTTGCCGAGCAGCGTCATCTAGGCTTTCGGCACCGACTCGTAGCGCGACCCGCACTTGGCAAGCACGTCGGTCGCATGGATGACGCCGTCCTTCTGCAACCGGCCCTCCACCACGACCTCGACCGAATCGGTGAAAGTGTCGGGGGGGAGGCCGCGGTACGTCACGGGATAGGTGGCGCTGCCGTCGGTGATCTGGAAGCGGAGCGTCTGGTTGGCGGTCTCGCGCATCACCGAGCCGGGCACCACGCGGGCGCCGACCTTCATCCCGACGTCATAGAAGGACGGGTCCACGGCGATCTTGTGGGACAGCTCGCTCGGCGTAAGGAAGTACTGGCCGGTCTGCTTGATCCCCGAGGCCATGAGATACCCGACGGAGCCGACGATGACCACGGCCCCTAACGCGAATTTCATCCCGGCGTTCATGGTCATCAATTATACCGTGTTTGATCGTGCATGCTCCAGCGCCCATTCCACTGCCGCCCTCGGCCCCTCGACCCGGGGAATATCGACGCTGGACTTGAAGGAATCGTGAAGACCCACTACGGGCGTCCCGATGCGCCTGGCCAGCGCAATCTCCGACAGCGTCCCCCACCCACCTCCGATGGCGATCACCGCCTGCACCGCCCGCACGATCACGGCGTTGCGCATTTCGCCCATCCCGGTCGCGAGCGGCACGTCGATGTAGGGGTTGGCGGTCCGGGGATCGTCCCCGGGCAGGAGGCCCACGGTGAGTCCGCCCGCCGTCCTGGCGCCCTGCGCCGCCGCCGCCATGACGCCGCCCAGTCCCCCGCAGACGAGGATCGCGCCCCGCTCGCCGAGCAGCCGGCCGACCTCCCCCGCCCAGGCCGCTTCCTCGGCGCTGCACGTGCTGCCCCCGATCACTGCGACGATGGGTCTCACCGCCCGCGCCGCCCCTTCGCCGCCGCCCAGTGGAGCGTGGCGTCCACGGCGCGGCGCCATTCCGCCTCGAGCGTCCGGGTGGCTTTCGCACCGGCGCCGGGGGTGAACCGCCGGAACGTGCGCCCGGCCAGGAATTCCTCAGGTTCCTTCCAGACCCCTACCGCCAGACCGGCGAGCCCAGCGGCGCCGAGGGCGGTCGTCTCGATCACATCGGGCCGCGCCACCGGGACGCCGAGCAGGTCCGCCTGGAACTGCATCAGCCAGTTGTTCGCGGCCGCGCCGCCGTCCACCTGCAGCGCGGCGAGGCGCAGTTTGGCGTCCGCGAGCATCGCGTCGAGCACGTCCTTGGTGCTGAAGGCCATAGCCTCGAGGGCGGCGCGCGCGAGGTGGGCACGGGTGGTGCCGCGCGTGAGGCCGACGATCGTGCCGCGGGCGTTCGCCTCCCAGTGCGGCGCGCCGAGCCCGACGAACGCGGGAACGAAGTAGACGCCGCCCGTGTCGGGGACCTCGAGGGCGAGGTGCTCGGTCTCCGAGGCGTGCTTGACGAGCTGCAGGCCGTCGCGCAGCCACTGGATCGCCGCGCCGGCGATGAACACACTGCCCTCGAGGGCGTACACCGGCTCGCCGGTGGGGCCGCACGCGATCGTGGTCAGCAGTCCGTGCTGCGACAGCGCGCGCCGCTTCCCCGTGTTGAGCAGGAGAAACACGCCGGTGCCGTACGTGTTCTTCGCCTGCCCCGGCGCCCAGCACCCCTGACCAAATAGCGCGGCCTGCTGGTCGCCCGCGATCCCCGCCAGCGGGATCTCCGCGCCGAAGTGCTCCGCGTCGCACACGCCGAACACGCCGCTCGAGGGGCGGATCTCGGGCAGCGCCGCCCGTGGCACGCCGAACAGCTTGAGGAGGTCGTCGTCCCAGTCGCGGCGCCCGATGTCGTACAACATGGTGCGCGACGCGTTGGTGTGATCGGTGGCGAACACTCGGCCGCCCGTCAGCCGGAAGAGGAGCCAGGTGTCCATGGTGCCGAACACCGCCTCGCCGGCCGCCACGCGGCGACCCACCGTAGGCGCGTGTTCCAGCAACCATTCGATCTTGGTAGCGGAGAAGTACGGATCGAGCACGAGCCCTGTGCGCTCGCGGATCAGCGCGGCCTTGCGCTGGCGCACGAGCTGGGCGCAGCGCGCCGCGGTGCGACGGTCCTGCCAGACGATGGCCCGAGCCAGCGGCCGACCGGTGGCGCGCTCCCACACGCACACTGTCTCGCGCTGGTTGGTGATGCCGACGGCGGCCGGCACCACGCCTGACTGTTGGATCGCCTCGCGGGCGGCGTCCACCGTGAGGCGGAAGATCTCTTCGGGGTCGTGCTCCACTTCGCCGGGCGCGGGGAAGTGCTGGGTGAACTCGCGATAGCCGCGCCCCTGCAGCTTGCCGTCCGCCGCGACGACGAGAGCGGTCGAGCCGGTGGTGCCCTGGTCGAGGGCGAGGACGGCGGTCATGGGGGGCGAACCTACGCCCAGGGCGGAGTACTAGCAACGCGGTGACGTGAGCGGCGCATGCCCCGTGTTCCCCTCGGGTACCTCTCCCCCAGGCTCCTCTTCGAGCGGAATACCTCTCTCACTGTCCCCTTCTCCGGAGCGTTGGTACCTCTCCCCCTGGCCCCCTCTCCCTATCGGGAGAGGGGGAACGCAGATCCCTGGCGTGCGTGTCGCGAGCCCTTCGCGCGTTTCTCCGATGCAGGAGCAGCCTCGAGAAACCACTACACTCGCCGCATAGTCCCATGGCTATCGCGTGCGGCGCGTAGCGAATCGGGAGGTGAGCCGAGAAGCCCTGGAGCGGCTGCTCCACTCCTTGTACCCCCCTCACCGCTTGTCCCCCCTCTCCCGATAAGGAGAGGGGGACAGGGGGAGAGGTACACCCCGACAGGGAGAGGGGGCCAGAGAGAGAGAGGTACACCCCCGACAGGGAGAGGTGGCCAGAGAGAAAGAGGTACATCCCGACGGGGAGAGGTGGCCAGAGAGAGAGGTACGACGGCGCCGATCCAAGCGTCGGCTGCACGGTCTCCGGTCGCAAGCGTGTGCCCCATCCGGCTATATTTGACTCGGCCCAAACGATGATCCGCTCATCCGCGATTCTCGAGGAGCTCGAGGCCCGCTACCAGCGGGAGGCCTTTCGGGACGTGACCTTCCCGAAGGCCCTGGCCAGCTTCGCGGCGCTCTGGGCGGAGGCGCGTGCCCTGCGCCCGGACATCGGATCCGATTGGCTCGAGGATCTCGAGCCGGACCTGGCGGTCGCCCGGGCGGTGAATGGGCTCCCCCCTACGGCCTGAGGATCTCTCCACCTTCCTGGCGCAACTGACCCGCCGGCTCGCCGAGCGGAGGTTGCCATTCATGCTCATCGGGGGCCAGGCAGTCTTGCTGCACGGACGGCCACGGCTCACGGAAGACATCGACGTGACGTTAGGGGTCGATCCGAGTCGTCTTGCCGATGTCCGCGCGGTATGCGACACGCTCAGTCTGGACCCCTTGCCGGAGGACCTCGAGGCGTTCGTGCGGAGGACCTTCGTCCTCCCGGCACGACATCGGGACAGCGCCCTGCGCGTCGATTTCGTGTTCTCCTCTACGCCGTATGAGCGGCAGGCGATCGAGCGAGCCACCCGGGTCACGCTCGCCGGGGTTCCCGTCCCGTTCGCTACCGCCGAGGATCTCATCATCCACAAGTTGTTTGCAGGCCGGGCGCTCGATTGGGAGGACGCGCTCAGCGTCGCGCGCCGCAAGGCCCGGGACCTCGACGAGTTTGCCTCCGTGCCGGGGCGTGAGGACCTACCACAGCGGGTGACCCGCCTACGTGCCGAAGCCGGCAAGTGATTGACGCCCGACCCAGGGCCGGGCCCACAGTCAGCGGCGCGGCACTCCGCCCATCCGCCGGAGCGCGGCGCGCGCCTCGGCGAGGACCGGCTGGAGCTCCGGGTCGGCGTGGAGCCACGCTTGCAGAACGAACTGGTAGTAATCGATGGCCGTGGGACGATCGCCGGACGCCGAGCGGACCGCAGGATTCCCGCCTGCCGGCCGTCCGGTACCTCTCCCCCTGTCCCCCTCTCCCTTTCGGGAGAGGGGGAACGCAGATCCCGCGTGCGCATCGCGAGCCCTGCACGCGCTTTATCGACCGCTTAGCCTATCCCGACCGCGCGAAGCTGGCGATATCGCGTGTGTGAGCCGCGAGGCGTTGGAGCGGCTACTGCGCCCGTTCCTGCGCGAGAGGACGGCGCCGTAGCGCGGCCGCGGTCCCCCCTCTCCCGACAGGGAGAGGGGGTCGGGGGGAGAGGTACTGGGCGCTAGGGCGAGGGGGCTAGGGGCGACGTAGAGGGCGGCATCGCCGCGCGGCGCCCGACCCGCCCATCACGCCGGCGCTGCGCCGAATGGCGGCTTCACGATCCCCCGCTCCGTGACATAGCCCGCCACGTAGCGCGCCGGCGTCACGTCGAACGCGGGATTCAACGCCTGGGCGCCCGGCGGGGCCACGGGCCGCCCGGCCACCGCCGTCACCTCCTCCGGCGCACGCTCCTCGATAGGAATGCCGTCGCCGTCCGGCAACGAAGCGTCGATGCTCGAGGACGGGGCCGCACAGTACAGCGGCACCCCATGGTGCAACGCCAGCACGGCCAGCCCGTAGGTGCCGATCTTGTTCGCGAAGTCGCCGTTTGCCGCGATCCGGTCGGCCCCCACGAGGATCATGTCCACCCGGGCCGCGCGCATCAAGGACGCTGCCATCGAATCGGTGATCACGGTGCACGGCACTCCGGCGTGCGCCAGCTCCCAGGCGGTGAGCCGCGCGCCCTGCAGCAGCGGCCGCGTCTCGCTCACGTAGACGTGCACCTGACGGCCGGCTTCGTGCGCGAGATAGATCGGCGCGAGCGCGGTGCCGATCCCGCCCGTGGCGAGCGCCCCGGCGTTGCAGTGGGTCAACACCTTGACCCCATCCGGGATGAGGGCCAACCCGTGCTCGCCGATCTTGCGGCACATCGCCCGGTCCTCTTCCCAGATCGCCGACGCCTCGCTCTGTAATCGCTCCCACAGCGCCGCGCCGTCGCCCGGGGTCGCGCGCGCCACGCGCACCATCCGGTCGAGCGCCCAGTGGAGGTTCACGGCTGTGGGCCGAGTGCCCGCGAGCAGGTCGGCTTTCTCGGCGAGCCCCGCGAGAAACGCCTCGCGCGGCGCGCTCCGGTCGTTGCGCAATCCCACCACGAGCCCCATCGCCGCCGTGATCCCGATCAACGGCGCCCCCCGCACCTGCATCGTGCGGATCGCCTCGGCCACCGCCTCGGCGCTTTCCAGGTCGCGCGTTACCAAGACGTCCGGAAGGGCCCGCTGGTCGACGATCCGGACCGCCGCGTTGGCCGACCAGGCGATGGCTTGGACACTCATGCTCAAGAAGCTAATGCGGAGTGTGGAATGCGGAATGCGGAATTGCAGCGGAGGGTCGAGCAGGCGAATCGACCTCCTCGATACATTCCGCACTCCGCATTCCGCATTCCGCACTCTCGGAGTAAGATTCTCCCCATGAGCTACGAAACTCTCCTGTTCGACCTCCGCGACGGCATCGCGTTCGTCACCATCAACCGCCCCGACAAGCTCAACGC
>JACOVF010000079.1 GCA_016177465.1 Gemmatimonadota bacterium | reverse complement strand
CAGGCGCGCAACTGGGCGATCGGCGTCCTGGCGGCCGGACTCGCCGGCTACCTCACCGCCTACCTGGTCGTTTTCCCCGCGCCGATCCTGCCGGGCTATTCAGCGGTGCCCCGGGTCCTCGGTCTCACCGTGCAGGAAGCGCACGGCCAGCTCACCCGCGCCAGGATGAGAGCGCAGAACGGCGGCACGGAGCCCCACCCGACGGCCCCATCCGGCGCCGTGATCTGGCAGGACCCGCCCCCCGGCGTGATCGCTCCCGAGGGCGCCAAGGTGACCCTGGTGGCGAGCGGCGGCCCGCCCAAGATTCCGGTGCCGGACGTGGCAGGATACGAAGGAGGGCTCGCGCAGCGGCTCATCTCCGCGGCGGGGCTCGCCGTCAGCAAGGTCGAGTCGCTCCCGGGCTCCGTGCCGCGCGGGATTACGATGATCGCCCGGCCGCCGGCGGGCACGCTGCTCGCGCCCGGCAGCGGCGTGATCCTGGTGGTGAGCCAGGGCGCCGCGACCATCGCCGTCCCGGACTTATTGGCGATGTCGCTGGCTGACGCGCGCGCCCGGCTCGAGCTGGAGGGACTGCAGATCGGCACGGTGACGCGCCGCCGCACCGCGGACGCGAATCCCGGCACCGTCGTCGCCCAGAAACCCGCGGCGGGCACCCTGGCTGCCCCCGGCACGGTCGTGGACCTCATCATCGCCCGGAGCCCGCAATGACCGGCATCCGCATCGCGCCCAGCGTCCTGAGCGCCGACCTGCTCCGGCTCGAGGAGCAGGTGGGGCAGGTCTTGGCCGGCGGCGCCGACTGGCTGCACGTGGACGTCATGGATGGGCGGTTCGTGCCGAACCTCACCTTCGGCGCGGGCGTGATCGCGGCCCTCCGCCGGCTCACCGACAAGCCGATCGACGTGCACCTGATGGTGGTGGAGCCGGAGCGCTACATCGAGCCCTTCGCCCAGGCGGGCGCCTCCGTGTTTACCTTTCATCCGGAGGCCACGACCCATCCGCAGCGCCAGCTCGACGCGGTGCGGAGCCGCGGGATGCTGGCAGGGCTCGCGCTGAACCCCGGCACCCCGCTCGCGCTGGCCGAGGAGCTGGTGGCCGATCTCGACCTACTGCTGATCATGACCGTGAATCCGGGCTTCGGCGGGCAGACGTACCTGCCCGGCTCGAACGACAAGATCCGCCGCGCGCGCGCGCTGCTCTCAGCGCGAGGCTCCCGCGCCTTCCTCGAGGTGGACGGCGGGATCGCGCCGCAGACGATCGGAGACGCCCACGCGGCAGGCGCCGACACTTTCGTGGCGGGCAACGCCGTCTTCGCGAGCCCCGACCCGGCACGCGAGGTGCGTGAGCTGCGCAAGCGCTGCGCGGTACCCGTATGAACAACCGCCGCCAATGGACCGCGGTGATCGGCACCGTGATGGCGATCGGTTTCGGGGTGGCCTTCGTCATCAAGATCCGGCCCCAGATGAACCTGCTGGCGGTGGGCTCGCGCGCGCCCGACTTCCCGGCGATGAACCTGACGGGCAACCGCTCCGTCGCGTTCTCCGAGTACCGCGGCAAGGTGATCCTGCTCAACGTCTGGGCGACGTGGTGCCAGCCCTGCCGCATCGAAATGCCGTCGATCGAGCGCCTGCACCGCAAGTTCGTCGGGACCGACTTCCGGGTCGTAGCGGTGAGCGTGGACAAGGACGGGCCCGAGGTTGTCGAGGCGTTCGTGAAGGGGCTGGGGCTGACCTTCGAGGTCTGGCACGACCGCTCCGGCGACATCCAGCGCATCTACCAGACGACCGGCGTTCCCGAGAGTTTCGTGATCGACCGGGACGGCGTGATCGTGAAGAAGCTCATTGGCGCCGCGGAATGGGACGGCCCCGTGAACGAGACCCTCATCCGCCGGCTGCTCGATGCGCGTTGACCTCGCCCAGCTCGTCTTCAAGAACTGGCCCATCAAGCTGGCGGCGTTGTTCCTGGCGGTGATGCTGTACGTCGCGGTCCAGGCACAGCAGATCAGCACGCAGCTCTTCTCGCTCAAGCTCGAGGTCGACGTCCCCCCGGGGCGAACCCTGCTCCAGAAGCCGCCCACGGTGTGGGTCCGGATCAGCGGCAAGGGAAGCGAACTGCTGCGGCTGCGCACCTTCCCGAGCGTCATCCACAAGGCGATCCCGGACACCGTCTCAGACCCGACCTGGACGCTCCGCCTCCAGAACTCCGACATCCAGGTGCCCGAAGGGCTCGACGTCACGGTGTTGGACGTCACCCCGCATGACATCACCCTCGCTCTCGACACGGTGAGCCGGAAGGACGTGCGCGTCGTGCCGCTCGTGACCGTGGTCGGGGAATCGGGGGCCGTGGTGCAGGGGGGGCTGTCGATCACGCCGAGCATCGCCCGCATCCTCGGTCCCGACAAGAACGTCGCGCTGATCGACTCGGTCACCACCATGCCGACCGAGATCACCGGGGTGCGGGGTGCCTTCAGCCAGGTCGTGCCACTCGATACGGAGCCGCTGGGCATCGTGCGCATCGCGCCGAAGCAGGTGACGGTGTCGGGCGAGGTTACCCAGCTGGCGGAACGGTCCTTCGCGGGGATCCCGGTCGAGACCGGCGCAGGGGCGATCACCGCCTATGTCGTGACCCCGGCGCGCGTCTCCGTCACGGTGCGCGGCCTTGAGGCGCGGGTGCAGGCGCTCACGCGCGACAGCCTGCGCGTCGTAGCGATCCTGTCGGGATCGTCCGAGACCTCTGGCTACGCCCGTCTCACCGTCGTCGCCCCCGTGGGGATCGTCGCCCGGGCTATCCCCGACTCCGTCGTGATCCGGCGCCGTGGCTGACGTCGTCCTGGGGATCGAGACCTCGTGCGACGAGACCTCGGCGGCGGTGCTCGTCGGCGGCCGGGGCGTGCGGAGCCCCGAGCTCGCAAGCCTCGTCATCCTGTCGCAGGACGTGCACCAGGTGTTCGGCGGCGTGGTCCCGGAGCTCGCGAGCCGCGCCCACCTCGCCGCCCTGCCGCGCGTCGTGGACCGCGCCCTGGCCGAAGCGGGGCTCGGATGGAGCGCCGTGGACGCGGTGGCGGTGACCGCGGGCCCGGGGCTCGTGGGGGCGCTGCTCGTGGGCGTCGTGTACGCCAAGGCGCTCGCCTACACCGGCGGCCGCGCGCTGATCGGGGTGAACCATCTGGAAGGCCATCTGTTCGCGCCCGCCGTGGAGGACCCCGAGCTTGGCCCGCCGTTCGTGGCGTTGCTCGTCTCCGGCGGGCACACGCTGCTGCTCGACGTCCCCGTCTGGGGCCGCTATCGCCTGCTCGGCGCCACGCGGGACGACGCGGCAGGCGAGGCCTTCGACAAAGTCGCGACGCTCCTCGGCCTGGGCTACCCGGGCGGGCCGGAGATCGAGCGGATCGCGAAGCACGGCGATCCCGCGCGCTACACGCTTCCCCGCCCGATGCGCGACGAGGGGTTCGAGTTCTCCTTCTCGGGGCTCAAGACCAGCGTGCTGCACGCGGTGCGCGCGAGCGGCGACCTGGCGCGCGACCGGCCCCACCTGGCGCGCGGGTTCCAGGACGCGGTGCTCGATGTGCTCGTGACCAAGCTCGAGCGCGCGGTGCGCGCCACGGGCTACCCCACCGCCGTGCTGGGGGGTGGCGTCGCCTGCAGCCGTACCCTCGCCGCGCTCGCCGCCGAGCGCCTGAAGGGCCTGGCGCGCGTCGCTGTCGCCAGCCCGCGTCTCAACGCCGACAACGCGGCGATGATCGCCCGGGCCGGGTGGTACCGCCTGGGGCTGGGCGAGCGCAGCGACTGGACCCTCGACGCGCGGGCCGACTTGCCGCTCCCCGGCCTCGAATGGCCGGCGTCGCCAGCCCACACCCCACATCCCACATCCCCGTGACATGACCGTCTATCCCTTCAAGCTCCACCTCGGACCACTCGAACTCACCGGCTATGGGCTGATGATGATGGTGGCCTTCCTCATGGGCGGGTGGGCGATCCAACTCGAGCTGCGCCGCCGCGCCCTCGACGAGGAGTACGCCGCCGACATCGTCATCGCGGCCGTCGTGGGCGGCCTGCTCGGCGCCAAACTGTGGTACGTCGCCCTCACGGGGCAGTGGAGCGCGCTGCTGAGCCGCGGCGGCCTCGTCTGGTACGGCGGGTTCCTCGGCGGATCGGCGGGGGTGCTGCTGAACGGCTGGCGGAAGCGGGTGCCGACCCGCTTCACCCTCGAGGTGACCGCCCCCGCCTTGGCCCTGGGCTACGCGTTGGGCCGAATCGGCTGCTTCCTGGTGAACGATGACTACGGGGT
>JACOVF010000087.1 GCA_016177465.1 Gemmatimonadota bacterium | reverse complement strand
CTGTGGACCTGTGGGTCCCGGGGTGCCCTCCCCATCCGCTGACCACGCTCGACGGCCTGCTTCGGCTGTTGGGCGTTATCGAGAGAGGCGAGCAGAGAGTGAACCGATAGCTTTCGAGGCGCGGAGGGACCTCAGTGCGAAGGCCGCGAGCAAGGGCTAAGCTTGGGAGACCGAAGGAATGCGCGATGATTCCTCTGGTACCGCTCGAACAGCGCCATGCGCATCCTCGACGGTAATCGGCGCAGCCCGATGTGGCAGCCCGTAGTCGGGGTCCCCAACCTGGGCGACGAGGCGGTCGCCGGCGGCCACCGGCAGGAGTTGCTCGCCGTGCGGCGGGGGAACCATCTGCTCACCGTCACAGCATTCTTCGAGGCGGGTCGGGGCGGCCGTGTCACGGGCCCGCGACTGACCCGCGATCAGCTGATCGTTCTGGCGAAAGAAGTGCTGGCCCGCGCGTGATGCTGGATGCGCTGCGGCCCGCATCCTTCCCGGTCCCGGTTGCGGTGCGACGGCCCACGGCGCATGCTTCGACCCCAGGGCTTTTCCATGCGATTCACCATCGTCTGCCCGCTCGTCGGTCTTCTGGTCGGATGCTCGGACTCTTCCACGAACCCGAACACCGCGGACTTCGGGGGTACCTGGCACTTCGTCGAGGTGTTGGACAACGTCCCCCACGACATATCGTGCGCGGACACGGGCGTGTACCGGCTGACGCAGACCGGCACGACGTTCGACGGCGATTACGTCCAGCGGGGCATCTGCCGCACGGCCGCCGGGCTGGTGGACAACGCCGACTCCGGCTCGGTCACGGACGGGCGGGTGGTTGGCCGGACGCTCCGGTTCAAGGCGTCTCTCGTCTGCGAATACGACGGGGCCCTGGACTCCGCGACCGGCCGTATTTCCGGTCGCGGATTGTGTGTCCTGCAGGGCGGCGGCGACACCCTGAAGCTCTCCGGCGTGTGGAGCGCGACGCGATAGGCCCCCCCCTGTCGACCCTTGCCGCCGTCGCCAGGGAGATCCTCGCCTGTGAGCGTTGCCCCCGCCTGCGCGCGCATTGCCGTCGCGTGGCGCGGGAGAAGAAGCGCGAGTTCGAGGACTGGGACTACTGGGGGAAGCCCGTGCCGGGGTGGGGCGACCCGCAGGCCGGGCTGCTCGTCGTGGGGCTCGCCCCCGCTGCGCACGGCGGCAACCGCACCGGTCGGATCTTCACCGGCGACTCGAGCGGCGACTGGCTCTACGCGGCACTGCACCGTTTCGGGTTCGCGAACCAGCCGCAGTCCATCCATCGCCACGACGGCTTGCGGCTGCGTGACTGCTATATCACCGCCGCGGCCCGCTGTGCGCCGCCCGGTAACAAGCCGACCCCCCGAGAGCTCGCCAACTGCCGGCCGTACCTCGAAGCGGAGACTCGATTACTGACTCGCGTGCGGGTCGTCGTCACCTTGGGTCGGATCGCGCACGAGAGCTGGCTGAAAGCGGCGGGATGGTGGGCGGCGCTGCCCCCGCGAATGCGCCCGCGCTTCGCACACGGCGCGGTCGCGCGGCTACCCGATGGGAGGACTCTGATCAGCTCCTACCACCCCAGCCGGCAGAACACGAACACGGGAAAGCTCACTCGGCCGATGTGGAATGCCGTGTTCCGGAAAGCCAGACGCCTGCTCGGAACTACGTTCTGACATTCCGCATTCCCCATTCCGCATTCGGTTCTCACTCCCACCACCGAAACCGCTGCGGCTCGAGCTTCGCTAGGTGCTGCAGGTTCCGAGCGAAGCGCGCCACCAGCATCCCCACCATCCCCACGAGCACCACCGCCAGGCCCCAGTTCGCCACCACTACCGGATCGACGGGCAGTGGCGTGGGAAACGCTGCGTGCAGTGCCAGCGCGGTGTTCACGATGATCAGGAGGATCCGGACCTCGGTGGGGCCGAGCCGCCCGTAGGCCAGGCGGAACACGCCGAATACCGTGGACTCGAGATAGACGTTGATCGAGAGCGCCAGGTAGACCACGACGAGACCGAGGGCGATGCCGAGGTCGACGTACGGCGACAGCCCGATGCCCAGCCCGATCACCGCCGTGGAGAACGCGTCGACGACGTGGTCAAGGTAGTAGCCGTATTTCGGCCGCTGCGTCTGGCGCACGCGGGCGAGCGTGCCGTCGAGGCTGTCCCCGAGCCAGTTGACCATGAGCAGCAGGCTCGCGGCCCACAGCCAGGCGGGGTCGAAGCTCGACAGGGCGTAGGCGACTCCGGCGCCGGCAGCGCCCAGGGTGCCGAGGACCGTCAGGTGGTTCGAGCGGATGGAGCGGGGGACTTTCGCGGCCAGGACCCGGAGCAGGCGCCGCTCCGGCTCGGCCAGGAGGAAGTGCAGCTCGCGCGGTGCGGTCATCGGGGTGCGCCTCGTATTGAGGGGATGTCGGTCCGGTGGGGGGGGAGGCAACTTCAGGGCCAGGGAATCGATGCGGGAGAAGCGACCGCCGTGGCGCGGCCGTGGACGACTGACACGTCGCGGGGCTACAGGGGCGGGTTCGGGAGACACGGCAGATGGGCCCCTTGCGGCGCTACCCGTTTTCGGTCTACCTTCGGGTCCCCGATAACGGCCGCTCCGGCTACCGGATCACGCGCCGGGCGGAGCGGTACGGAGGGCACAGGATTCGAACCTGTAAGGGCTTTCGCCCGCCGGTTTTCAAGACCGGTGCCATACCATTCGGCCAGCCCTCCAAGATACAACTCTAACGTAGTGACGGACCGTACTCGACGGAACCTGACACTTGGACCCCGTGTTCACGATGAGTTACCTGCGTAGAACATCCCGCCTGGGACCCTCGTATGCTGAGTGTCCCCCGCTGGCGTCCCGAGCCCGAGACGAGCGCGCATGATTCTCTCCGATCTGTCCATCAAGCGGCCGGTGCTCGCGAGCATGATGAGCGCCGGCCTTGTGCTGTTCGGCGTCATCGGCTACTCGCTGCTGTCGGTGCGCGAGTTCCCCGACATCGACCCCCCGGTCATCTCGGTGGCCACGATCCTGCCCGGCGCCAACCCCCGCGTAGTGGAGTCGGCGGTCACGGACATCCTCGAGGAGGAGCTCAGCACGATCCCCGGGTTGCGCACCCTCACGAGCTCGAGCGCCGAGCAGGTGAGCAACATCACCCTCGAGTTCCACCTCAGCCGCAAGGTAGAGGACGCGGCGCAGGACGTGCGCGACAAGGTGTCGCGCGCGCGGGGCCGCCTTCCCGAGGACATCCAAGAGCCGGTGGTGGCGAAGCAGGAGGCGGACGCGTTCCCGTTCTTTTGGCTGGCGCTGTCGGGACAGAACTACGACCTGCTCCAACTGTCCGACATCGGCGACCGGATGGTGAAGACGCGGCTCCAGAGCCTCCCGGGGGTCGGGCAGGCGCGCATCTTCGGCGAGCGGCGCTTCTCGATGCGGGTGTGGCTCTCGGCGAGCGAGCTGTCGGCGCGCGGCCTCACGGTGCAGGATGTGGAGCAGGCGATCCGCTCGCGCAACGTCGAGATCCCGGCCGGGCGGATCGAGTCGCAGCGACGAGAGTTCACGGTGCGCTCGCTCGGGGAGCTGAAGACCCCCGACGAGTTCGGCGAACTGACCGTGGCGAGCCAGGACGGCCAGCAGGTGAAGCTCAAGGACCTGGGACGCGTCGAGCTCGGCCCCGAGGACGAGCGGTCGATGCTGCGCTACAAAGGCGTCCCCGCGGTCGCGATCGGCGTCGTGCGGCAGTCCAAAGCGAACCTGATCGAGGTCGCGGACGCGATCCGGGCCGAGCTGCCGGCCATCGCGCGGGACCTGCCGCCGGGCGTCGAGCTGATCCCCGCCTTCGACCAGTCGGTGTTCGTGACGCGGTCGATCAAGGAAGCGCAGGAGACGCTGGTGATCGCGGCGATCCTCGTGATCCTGATCATCTTCGTGTTCCTGCGAAACTTGCGGGCGACGATCATTCCGGGGCTCGCGATCCCGACGTCGATCGTGACGACCTTCGTCGTGATGTATTTCCTCGGTTTCTCGATCAACAACCTCACGCTGCTCGCCCTGATCCTGGCGATCGGGATCGTGGTGGACGACGCGATCATCGTGCTGGAGAACGCCTACCGCCATCAGGAGGAGCTGGGGAAAGATCCGGAAACGGCGGCTACCGACGGCACCCGCGAGATCGCGTTCGCGGTGATCGCGACCACCATTTCGCTGGTGGCCGTGTTCACCCCGCTGGCGTTCCTCCAGGGGACCACCGGGCGGCTGTTCAACGAGTTCGGCATCGCCGTGGCCGGCTCGGTGGTGATCTCGGGGTTCGTGGCGCTGACGCTCACGCCGATGCTTTCCGCCAAGATCCTGCGCGTCCCGAAGCAGCACGGCCGGGTGTACAAGACGCTCGAGCAGGGGTTCCACGCCCTGGCGGCGCACTATGCCCACACGCTGCGGTGGGCGTTGACCCATCGCGGCAAGGTCCTCGCCGGTGCGGCCGGTGTCGTCCTGGTGGCGGTCGGGCTGTTCACCGCGCTGTACCGGAAGCGAGAATTCATTCCGGCCGAGGACCGCGGCTACTTCATCACCTATGTCATCGCGCCTGAAGGCGCATCGCTCGCGTACACGGACGGCTACCAGCGGCGTGTCGAGGAGGTGCTGGCCCGGACGAAGGACATCGAGGGGTACTTCAGCATCATCGGGTTTCGCGGGGTGAACTTCGGGGTGGTGTTCACACGGCTCACCGACTGGAGCGAGCGCGACCGCGGCGTGCAGGACGTCATGAACGAGGTCCAGCCACAGTTCTTCATGGTCCCAGGCGTTTTCGCGTTCGCCCAGAACCCGCCGGCCATCGGGGGCGGCTTCGGGGGCCAGGTGCAGTTCGTGGTGCAGAACCCCGACTTCGACAGGCTCCAGGCAGGGATGGGCGCGCTGTACCAGCGGGCCAACCAGATCAAGGGCCTGACGGGCGTTCAGATCGACCTCAAGGTGAACAAGCCGGAGCTGACGGTGCGATTCGATCGCGATCGGGCGGAGGATCTGGGCGTCCCCGTGCGCGACGTGGCCGGGGCGCTCCAGACGATGCTCGGTGGGAGGCGGGTGAGCACCTTCACGCGCAACAACAAGCTGTACGACGTGATCGTGCGGCTGCGCCCCGAGGAACGCGCCACGCCCAGCGACATGCGGGGGATCTACTTGCGCGGACGGAACGGCTCGCTGGTGCAGCTCTCGGCGATCGCGTCGGTGGCCGAGGGCGTGGGCCCCCAAAGCCTACTCCACTACAATCGCGTCCGCTCGTTCACCCTGTCCGCGGGTCTCACGCCCGAGCTCAAGCTGGGCCCGGCGATCGACTCCCTCAACGCCGCTGCGGCGCAGGTCCTCCCGCCGGGGAGCACCACGGCGCTCGCGGGCGAGTCGCGCGAGCTGGTGGAGAGCGGCTCGTCGCTCTACTTCGTCTTCGCCATCGCGCTCATCGTCGTCTTCATGGTGCTGGCGTCCCAGTTCGAGTCGCTGTGGCACCCGTTCACCGTGCTGCTCGCCGTGCCACTCGCCGTGACGGGAGCGCTGGTGCTCCTGAAGATCGTGGGCTCGACGATCAACCTCTACAGCCAGATCGGCATGATCCTGCTCATCGGGCTCGTGACGAAGAACTCGATCCTGCTCGTGGAATATGCGAACCAGCTGAAGGAACGGGGCCTCTCCACGGTGGAAGCGGTGCTCGAATCGGGGCGCATCCGGCTGCGACCGATCCTGATGACCTCGGTCGCGACGATCATGGGGGCCGTGCCGATCATGCTGGGGCTGGGCGCGGGCTCCATCAGCCGCCGGCCGCTTGGCTATGCGATCGTGGGCGGCATGGTGTTTTCGACGGCCCTCACCCTGTACCTCGTCCCCGTGGCCTACGTGCTGCTCGACGGGCTGCGGGAGCGGCTGCGGGCGCGGCGCGGCGCCCTCGTGCCGGCGGAGGGCGACTGATGCTCGCGCTCGTCGCCCTGTTACAGATCGCCGTCCCTGATTCGCTGCCGCGCGTCACGCTGGCCGAGGCGCTGGAGCGATCCGCCCGGCTCGATCCCAACTACGTCAGGGCCATCGGCCAGGTGGACAATGCCGTGTGGGCGCGCCGCGCCGCCTTCGCGGTGTTCATCCTCCCGTCGGTCACGTTGAGCACGGACGCCACGTACTCGAATCCTCCCGGCTTCAACTTCGTGACCTTCGCACGCGAGGCCAACGCGGTGACGGCGCAGGTGACCGCCCGGTATGATCTGTTCACGGGGGGCCAGAAGCTCGCCGAGCTGTCGCGCTCGGGGGCGGCGCTCGAGGGCGCCCACGCCGGCGAATTGGCGGCGCGCTTCGCGACGGCCCTGTTCACCGAATCCGACTACTACGCCGTGCTGGCCGGCCAGGAGCTCGCCCGCGTGGCGCGGGAGCGGGTGCGGCGTGCGGAGGAGCAGCTCGCCGTGGCACGGGCCCGGGTGCTGTCGGGCGCGGCGGTCCAGACCGACTCGCTGCAGCTGCGGCTCGAGTTGACGCGCGCGCGCGTAGCCCTACTCGAGCGCGAGTCGGCGCTCCGCCTCGCACGCCTCCAGCTGGGGCGTCGCGTGGGAGCGGCCGGGCCGGTCGACGCCGCCCCGCTCGACACGGCAGCGGCCCCGGAGCTGCCGGTCACCCTGGGTGACGCGATCGCGCAGGCCGCCGAGCAAGGGCCGCAGTACCGCGTGGCGCGCGCCAACGAGCGGGCCGCGCGGGCGGCGTTCCGTGCCCGGTGGGGGGACTACCTCCCGCGCGCCACGCTCAGCGGTACGGCGCTGGCCTTCGACAACCGCTTCTTTCCAACCCTGATCGACCGGACGTCGCTCACCCTGACCGTGTCGGTCCCGCTGTGGGACGACGCGCGCCGCGAAATCGCGCTCACCCAGGCCCGCGTGAGCCGCGACGTCGCCCGCGCCGTCCGCCAGGACATGGACCGGGCGGTGCAGCACGACGTGACGGGCGCCTACGACGGCTATCTCACGGCGCGGGCCAGCGCGGCCCTCGCCACGGACGGCGTGGCGGTGGGCCGCGAAAACTTCCGGGTCCAGCAGAGTCGGTACTCGGCCGGCGCCACCACCATTCTCGACCTGCTGGAGGCCCAGGTAGGGTTGAGCGAAGCGGAAGCGCAGCTCGTGCAGGCGCGCTACGCCGCCCGGCTGGCCCTGGCGGGACTCGAGAGCATCCTGGGCCGACGACTCTTCACCGACAAGGACCTCCCGTGAAGCATTTCGGTTTCCTGGCGTTCGTCGCCCTGCTCGGCGCCTGCGGCAAGGCGCAGTCTGGTGGCCCCGGCGGTGGTGGCCCGCCGCCGATGCCGGTCGAGGTCGTCGCCGCCCTGCGCGACACCGTCGTCGACGCCATCGCGGCCACCGGCCAGATCGAGGCGATTCAATCCATCGAGCTACGCCCCGAGGTCGAGGGCCGCATCGTCGAGATCGTGGTGCGGGAGGGCCAAGAGGTCGAGCAGGGGCAGCCGTTGTTCCGGGTGGATGACGCCGAGCTGCGGGCGCAGGTCGCGCGCGCGACGGCCGACCGGGACCTGGCCCAGCAGGCGCTGGAGCGCACCAAGGGGCTCGTCGCGCAGAACGCGTCCTCGGCGGCGGACCTGGAACGCGCCGAGGCGACGGCGCGCTCCACCCAGGCCGCGCTCGACCTGCTCCAGATCCGCCTCGACCGAACCGTGGTGCGCGCGCCGTTCAGCGGCGTCGTAGGCCAGCGGTTCGTGAGCCTCGGCGACTACACCACGAGCAGCACTCGGCTCGTGACGCTACAGACGGTGCACCCCCAGCGCGCCGTCTTTCGGGTGCCGGAGCGCTACGCCGCGCGGCTGGCGCGCGGCCAGCGCGTGGCATTCAGCGTGGCGGCGTTGCCGGGGCAGGAGTTCGCGGGCACGGTGGATTTCGTGGACCCCGTCGTCCAACTCCCGGCCCGCACGATTCTCATCAAGGCCGTCGTGCCCAACCCGCGGCGCCGGCTCCAGCCGGGGATGTTCATCGAAGCGCACCTCGCCACCGACGTGCGGCCCAACGCGGTGGTCGTCCCGGAGGACGGCGTCCTGGCGCTCCAGGGGGCCACGTATGCCTGGGTGGTGGTGGACGGCAAGGCCGAGCGCCGCGAGGTGACGCTCGGCGTCCGGACGCCGGGGTTCGTCGAAGTGCGCAGCGGCGTCGCGGCCGGGGAGCAGGTCGTCGTGGGCGGGCAGGAGCGGCTGGGCCCCGGCACCCCGGTGCTGCCGCAGGTGGTGAACCGGGGGGCAGGGGCGGCCGCCGAGGAGACTCGGCCCTAGTTCGGAGTGGGGGTGGGAGAGGCCTCCGGCGGCGGCTGGAAGCTGAACGAGGTGTTCTTGAAGATCGAATCCGCCTGCACCAGAGCCCAGCTCGCGAGCTGCGGGTTCCGGGTGCGCAGCGCCTCCGCCATCGCCTGGTAGGTCAGGCCGTACAGCGAGAGAATCCCTTCCGACGGCTGGTCCAACCAGCCGCGCGGCCGCGGCCGCCCGGCCACGGAGCCGTGGTAGACGTCGAACACCAAGGCGGTGGTGCGCGGGAGGTTCACGTAGCCGAGCGACCCGACCGCCTGCACGCTGTCGGAGGGCGTAATCTGGTCAGGCTGCAGCTTGCGGGCGAAGCCGTGTCCCTCGAGGTGGCCGGTGAGCCCGAACTGGTCGGCGTACAGCCCCACCGTGCGCGAGAAGTAGATCGGCCGCCTCCCGAGCTGGTCCTTGATGATCTGGAGCACCGCCACGTCCGCGCGCTCCACGTACTGCTTCCCGAGCCATTGCGGGTCGAGCGTCACGCTGAGCGGCCCCAGGTTCACCGTCTGCCGGGATTCGATGACGTAGTAGAGCTGCAACGCGGCCAGCTGCTCGTCGGTGAAGCTCATGAGCTTGCCGGTCGGCCGGGGCCAGGCGCGTCCGCGGTAGGCGACGGGGGCGCTGGCCGAATCGAACGGCTCGATCGGCCGGCGCTGCACCTGGCGCAGGTACCAGTCGGTGTTGGCGAGGGACAGGTTGACGACCGTCACGTCGCGCCGGATGCCTTCGACTTCCTGGGCGTACCACAGGGGGAACGTGTCGTTGTCGCCGGCGGTCACGAGGATGCCGTAGGGCTCGACCGACTGCAGCAGGTCGGAGGCGAAATCGCGGGCGATCGTCTCGGCGTGGCGCGAGGCCGTGAGGTAGTTGCCGGTGAGCGGAATCAGCGCGAGGGCCAGCACGGGGGTCGCGAGCGCCCAGCGGCGGGTTGCGTCGGCCACGCGCTGTTCGAAGAAGCCTTGCACCCACTCCATCAGCGTCGCGAGCCCGAGGCCCACCCACACGCCCCACAGCGCGAAGGACCCGAGGTAGAAGTAGTCGCGCTCGCGCACCTCGCGCGCCAGCTGTGGCCGCTCCGGGTACTGGGAGTACCCGTACTTGAAGTTCAAGTAGAAGATGAGGAGCAGCGTGAGCGTGGCGACGAGCGTCGTCATCGCCAGCGCCGTGCGGCGGTCGGCCTTCCAGTGGCGCCAGGCCCCGAGCAGGCCGATCCCGAGGAACAGCACGGCGAGGAAGCGCTGCACCGCGGCCGGCCAGTCGCGCCCGAACTGCCAGGTGAAGTACTGCCACCACATCGCGATCTGGGCGCCGAGCGTCGCCTGGCGCACGGTCACAGGGCCCTTGCCGTACTGTTCGCGGGTCAGCACCGACCAGAACGACTGCCAGTTGGTGGGCTCGCCCTCGTTGATCGCGGGGAAGTGGGCGGCGCGGATCGGCAGGAATATGTAGACGGACAGTCCCACCACGGCCACTGCCAGCGATACCAGCGCGAACTTCGCGTTGCCGGTCAGGAACGCGACCACGACTGCGGCCGCGTACAGCACGCCCGCGGCGATGACCGGCTTGTCGCTCTCGAGCCCGATCGACACGAGCAGCGCCAACACCGCCGTGAACACCGCCCACTGCGCCCATTCGTCGCCACGCTGGTTGAGCGGCAGGCGGGCCGCCTCCGGCTTGAACGGCGGGAACAGCAGGATCACGACGACCGGCCCGACCAGGACGCCCATCATGTGGTTCGTGCTGGTCATGGCGAGGAGGTAGATGATGAGGAGCAGGTAGTGATCGTGCGCCTGGCCCGGCGGCTGGTCGTCCCAGCGGACGATGAGCCACAGCACCAGCGCGATCGACAGCAGGCTCAGCGTGTAGACCTTCTCGTTCACCACCGACTGGTTCCACACCGTGAACGCCGTGGCGGCGACCACCGCGCCGGCGAGCGCCGCGAGGCGCCGGGGCCAGACGGCCGGCACGATGTGCCGCATCCAGCGCTCGCCGATCAGAAACCAGCACCCCGCGGCGACCGCGCTCGTCGTGGCGGCGAACAGGTTGATCCGCTTGGCGTAGTGCCCGACGAAGAACAGCGCGTCGCCCCATACGTGCGCAATCAGCGTGAACAGCGGGTTGCCGGGCGGATGGGGAATACCCAGCACCCGCGCGGCCGCGATGTATTCCGAGGTATCCCAAAACTGCGTGGTGGGGGCCAGGGTCACGAGGTAGAGCAGGAACGTGCCCAGCACCACCAGGCCGGCCATCGGATACGGGGGTCGCTGCATGTCGTCGTGCATGCTCGTGTCGGTGATTAGTGACGGAACTGCCGGTTGCCGGTCATGACCATCGCCAGCCCGTGCTCGTCCGCGGCGGCGATCACCTCGGCGTCCTTCACGGAACCGCCAGGCTGGATGATCGCCGTGATGCCCGCATGCGCCGCCTCCTCCACCCCGTCCCGGAACGGGAAAAACGCGTCGCTGGCGAGCACTGCGCCCTTCGGATCGTGTCCCTGCTGGTGCGCCTTCTGGACCGCGAGGAACGAGGCGTCGACCCGGCTCATCTGACCCGCGCCGATGCCGATGGCCATCCCGCCCCGGGCGAGGAGGATCGCGTTCGACTTGACCGACCCCACCGCCGCCCAGGCGAAGCGCAGGTCCGGCCATTCCGATTCGGTGGGCGCCCGCCGGGTCGCGACGGTCCAGCGCGACTCGTCCCCTACCCCGGCGTAGCGGAACCGATCCTGCACCAGGAACCCGCCGCGGATCCGCTTGAAATCGAGGGTGGGCGCGTTGTCGGGGCGGGGCAGCTCCACCACGCGGAGGTTTTTCTTCTCCCGGTAGACGGCGATCGCATCCTCGTGAAACGCGGGGGCGACCACCACCTCCACGAACAGCTCCCGCATCGCCTCGGCGCTCACCTTGTCGACGACCGTGTTGAAAGCGATCACCGAGCCGAACGCCGAAGTGCGGTCGGTGCTGAGGGCACGGCTGTAGGCTTCTGCGGCGGTTCGCCCGATCGCGATCCCGCACGGCGTCGTGTGCTTGATGATCGCGCACGCCGGATCGCTCGCCCATGGCGCGACGGCGATCACTCCCGCCTCCACGTCCAGCAAGTTATTGAACGACAGTTCCTTGCCGTGGAGCTGCTTCATGTCGCGGATCCCCCGCAGCTCGTCGGTGACGTAGAGCGCGGCCCGCTGGTGCGGGTTCTCGCCATACCGCAGGAATTGCTGCCGCTCGAGGACCAGCGTCAGCGACGGCGGCAGCGCCTCGGAGGTGCGGGTGAGATACGCGAGGATGCCCGCGTCGTAGGCCGCGGTGTGGGCGAAGACCTTTGCGGCGAGCGCGCGCCGCTGCTCCGGCGGCACCCCGCCGGCCCGGAGCGCCGCCAGCACGGCCGGGTAGTCCGCGTTGTCCACGATCACGGTGACGGCCGCGTGGTTCTTGGCGGCGGAGCGGAGCATCGAGGGGCCGCCGATGTCGATCTGCTCGATCGCCTGCGCGAAGGTCGTGTCCGGCTTCGCGATCGTCTGGCCGAAGGGATAGAGGTTCACGGCCACGAGGTCGATCGGCGTGATGCCGTGGTCGCGCATCGCCTGCACGTCGCCCGGATGGTCCCGCCGCCCGAGCAGCCCGCCGTGCACCTTGGGGTGCAGCGTTTTCACCCGACCGTCCATCATCTCGGGGAAGCCCGTGACCTGCTCGATGGGGACGACGGGCACACCCTCCCGGCGCAGTACCTCGGCCGTTCCGCCGGTGGAGACGATCTCCCACCCCAGGGCGACCAGCCCGCGCGCGAACTCGACGATCCCGCGCTTGTCTGAGACCGACAGGAGTGCTCTCACGAGATCGTGGCGATCGCCGCCGGCCGGAGTGGAAACCGCTCATCCGGATGTTGGTCCACGCCTCGCACCACCCCTCCTTCGGTCTTTCCGTCATTCCGTCGCAGTTGATTTCGGTTCACGGGAGCCTCACGGGCTGATCGGGAATCCCCCGCCGCGCCAGCTCCACCACCACCATCGGCAGCAGCGCATGCTCCACGGCGAGCACCCGCGCGGCGAGCGTCTCCGGCGTGTCGCCCGGGAGGACCGGCACCGACCGCTGGGCGATGATCGGCCCGCGGTCGTACTCCTCGTCCACGTAATGGACCGTGGCACCCGAGGTCGTGGCCCCGCTCGCGAGCACAGCCTCGTGCACCCGGCGGCCGTACATCCCGGGGCCCCCGCAAGCGGGTAGCAGGGCCGGGTGGATATTAATCATCCGGTGGCGAAAACGGGCAACCACGGCAGGGGGGACGCGCTTCAGGTAGCCGGCTAGGACGACCAGGTCGGCGCCGTCTCCTTCCAGGGCCGCCAGGAGTTCGGCCGCGTCCGCGGGGTGGCGCAGGATCTGGGTGGGGACGCCCGCCCGGCGGGCCCGCTCCAGGGCGCCCGCCTCGGCCCGGTTCGAGACCACCAGCACGACACGCGCCGGGGCGGTGGACCCCAGCGCGTCGAGCAGTGCCTGCAGGTTCGTGCCGCCGCCCGAGACGAGCACGGCGACCCGGGCGGGCGCCTGGCTCAGCGGAACCGGCTCTGCTCGCACCGGGCCGAGGATCGCCCGCGCGAGCCGCGCGTCACAGACAGCGAGTAGGCGCCCCGAGCGCTTCCGCGAACGGTGTTGGCGCCAATGCGGTAAGTCCCCGTTTCCGGGAAAGTGATCGTGATCCGCGGGTTGCAGTTCCCGCCGGAGTCGTCGTCGCTCTCGCTCGTGGCGCCCGGTCCCCGCAGGAGTAGGAACGCATCGAAGTCGTCGGACTCCATGTCGATCGTGACGGTCTCGCCCGCCCGGCCCTGGATCGCCCACCACTCCACCGGCGTGTTGTCCGAGTGCCGTTCGGCATCCGCGGTGATGCGGCCAGTGGCTGTTTCACCGACCGCGATGGCGCGGGCGGCGCCGCGTCCTGGGGTACCGCGTTCGGTGAGCCCGCCCCCACGGCGCCCGGTCGGCTGCCCGCCGGCGCCGGTCCGGTCGCAGTCGCTGCTACCGCTTTCCTGGACCGCCTTGCTGCCACTGGCCACCGTCAGCGTGAACCGGCCGGTCTGGCGCTCTGGGGTGGACGTCGTGTTCACGAGAATCGTGTAGGGTCCCCGGCCGGGGAACGTCTGGGAGACCCGCGCGGCGCAGCCGGGCCCGCCGTCGTCGTTGATGATCGACTCGTCGAGGTCACCGCCGCGGATGATGAGCACGGGGTCGAAGTCGTCGGACGACAAGTCGATCGTGACCTCGCGCGCCGGGGCGGTGGTGAACTGGAAGAGCTGGAAGTACGTGTTGTCGGGGTAGAGCGAATCGCGGCTCGTCAGCTCCCCTGCGATCGTCTCCCCGATCTGGATCGGGCGCGCCGGGCCGCGGACTGCGCTCTCGCTGTCCCGCGGCCGGTCGGCGCGCGCGGCCGGACGGCCGCGGCAGTCCGCGCCCTTCGCCTCGATCGGCGACTCTCCGTCCGAGACGCGCAGCGTGAAGTTGCCCGTCTGCAGTTTCGGCTGGCTGGCTGTGTTCACGATGACTCGAAGGGGATGGTCGTCCGGGGCGGTGTAGACGACCCGGGCGTTGCAGTTGCCGCCGCCGTCGTCGTTCTCCGCCAGGCGGTCAGACCCGCGGCCCTTGGTCAGGATCAGGTAGGAATCGAAGTCTGGGGACTCGAGATCCACGGTGACGGTCTGGTTCGGCTCGACGGGCAGGGTGTGGACCTGGAAGTAGGTCGAGTCGCCGGTGAAGATCCGGTCGTCGGTCGTGAGCCGGCCGGCGATGGACTGGCCCACCTGCACGAGCCCGCTGACCCGTCCGAACCCGCGGCAGGTGCTATCGGCCGGCGCCGCCGCGCGCCCCCGGAAGAGCCGGAGCTGGAACTCGCCTAGCTCCGCCCGGGAGCTCGAGTTGGCGTACAGCCGGTAATTCGCCGCCGCGGGCAGCACGTAGGTGAGCCGCGCGTTGCAATTCTCGCCGCCGTCGTCGTTGCGGGTGAGCGGGTTCCCCGAAGCGTCTGCGAGGATGAGGTTGGCGTCGAAGTCGTCGGACAGCAGGTCGGCCGTCACGGTGTCGCCGCGGTTTCCGACGAACGCATACATCTTATAGCGCGACCCATCGCTGAACTGCTGGTCGGCCACGGTGAGCTTGCCCGTCACGGCCTTGCCGAAGCCGAGCGGGATCTGGGCCGCGAGGGGGCACGGGAGGGTCAGCAGGACGAGCAGAACCGGGAGGGCAGAGGCGCGTGTGGCAGACACGGCGGGCTCCTTGGGCAGCGGGGTGAAACCACCAATTTGCAGGTGAGGACGCGCCGACACAATCTCAGCCGCTCCACGCGTCGTCGTCCGGGCAATCCCCTTTCGGGTCGATCCGCAGCGCCCCGGTGCTCACCCGCAGGGTGAAGCGACCAGTCTCGCGCCGCTTGACGGTGTTCACCACGATGCGCACGGGGCGGTCATCGGTGGCGGTGTAGACGATCCGGGCGTTGCACTCGCCGCCCCCGTCGTCGTTTTCGGCCAGCGTGTCGCCCCGTCCGCGGGTGAGGAGCAGATAGGCGTCGAAGCTGTCCGACTGCAGATCGATCGTGACGGTCTGTCCGGGGATGACGGGCAGGATCCACCGCTGGAAGTAGGTGGAGTCGCTCGAGAAGATCGGGTCGTCGGCCGCGAGCTCACCCTCGACCATTTCGCCCGCCTGGATCATCCCCTGGACCCGCCCGAAACTGCGGCACGTCGTGTCGTCCGGCGCTCGGCCGCGCCCTCGCGTGATGGAGAGCCGATACTCCCCCAGCTCGGCCGGCGCGCTGGAATTGGCGTAGAGACGGTGGGGGCCGGTGCTGCGCACCACGTAGGTGAGGCGAGCGTTGCAGTGCTCCCCGCCGTCGTCATTGCGCGACACCGGGTTCCCGAAGCGGTCGGCGAGGATCAAGTTGGCGTCGAAGTCGTCCGAGGTGAGGGCGACCGTGAGCGTGTCGCCCTGGCGGGCGGTGAAATCGTAGCGGCGGTAGTGGGAGCCGTCACGGAACTGCGGGTCCGCCGGGGTCAGCCGCCCCGTCACCGACCGGCCCGGAGCCAGTCCGCTCTCCCCACTGCCGCTGACGGCGAGGCCGGCGGCGCAGGCTGCCGCGAGCGGAGCGCCTGCCAGGATCCACAACCTGCGAATGAAATGGGTCATGCGCTCCCGAGAATCTCGTCGGCCGCGGCGGCGAGATCCGGGACTACGCTCACCCCCAGCGCGCGGGCCTGCGCCACGTGCCCGGCGCCCTCGCCCGTTCGGACCAGGTACCCTCGGCCGCCGAAATGTCGCGCCGGCTCCACGTCGCCGAGCCGGTCGCCCACATAGCAAGATCTGGCAAGATCGATGCCGAGTGCCTTCCGGGCGTCCTCGAACAACTTGGCCCCCGGCTTCCGGCAGGGACAGGGCCCGGTGAACGCTGGATGATGCGGGCAGAAATAGGCGCCGTCGAGTCGCGCGCCGTGCGCGGCCAACAGTTCCACGAGCCGGCGCTGGACGGCGTGGTAGTCCGCCGCGCTGTAGTGGCCTCGAGCAATGCCGGATTGGTTGCTCACCGTGACGACGAGGAAACCGCCCCGATTGAACCGCGCCACCGCCTGCGCGGCACCGGGCAGCAGCCGCACCTTGCCGGGGTCGTGGAGGAATCCGGAGTCCTCCACGAGCGTCCCGTCGCGGTCGAGGAACACCGCGCGGTGGGCCAAGGTGGGGAACGCGGCGTCAGCCATGGAGGGCCGCGGCCACGGCGCGGGCCGCGGTGTCCACCTGGTCGGGGAGGATGGTGCGGGCATCGAGGGTCACGCGGTCGCCGGTGATGCGGGCGATGACCGGGGGACGTCCCAGCCGCAGGCGCTCCACCAAGGGGCCAGGGGCCAGGGATCGAGGATTCAACGTCACCAGCCAGGTCTGGAGCTGGACTTCGGGGAACGACCCACCGCCCACTTCCGACGTTCCCGGCGCCAGTTCTGCCTGGGCGGGGGCGGGGACGGCTTTCTTCAACGCCTCTCCTCGGCGTCGTATCTCCTCGATGTCTTCTGTCAGCATCCGCAGGACCGGGATCTCGCGACGTGCGCCGTCCGGGTCGCGATAGAGGGCGAGCGTGGCCTCCAATGCAGCGAGCGTGAACTTGTCCGCCCGCACGGCGCGGGCGAGGGGGTCGGTGCGGCACGCCGCAATCGCCGCCCGTGTGCCGAGCAGGATCCCCGCCTGCGGTCCGCCGAGCAGCTTGTCGCCGCTGAAGACGACGAGGTCGGCGCCACTCGCCACGGCGTCGTGCACGGTGGGCTCGCCGGCGAGTCCCCAGGGGGAGAGATCCACGAGCAGGCCACTTCCCAGGTCATAGAGGCTCGCGGCGCTGCTCGCCTTCGCGAGGCGAGCCAGCTCCGGCGCGCCGACTTCGGCGGTGAAACCGGTTACCCGGAAATTGGAGCGATGCACCTTGAGCAGCACGCGGGTGGAGAGGGTGACCGCTTGGGCGTAGTCGTCGAGGTGCGTGCGGTTCGTGGTTCCGACCTCGACGAGCGTCGCGCCCGAGCGTGCCAGGATGTCGGGGATGCGAAACGATCCGCCGATCTCCACTAGCTCACCGCGCGACACGACCGCTTCGCCGCCGCGGGCCAGGGCCGAGAGGGCGAGCAGCAGCGCGCCCGCGGCGTTGTTCACGACGAGGGCGTCCTCGACTCCGGTAAGCTCGCGCAGCAGCCCCCGGCAATGCGCGTGGCGCGAGCCGCGCGCGCCGCGGCCGATGTCGTACTCGAGCGTCGAATAGCCGGACGCCACCCGTGTCATCGCGGCCACGGCCACAGCGGGGAGGAGCGCGCGCCCCAGGTTCGTGTGCAGCACCACGCCGGTCCCGTTGATGACCGGCTCGAGCGACGGGGCGGCGAGGCGCTCGACGCGCGCGCGCACCGCCGCCACCCATCCCTCGGCGGGCACCGTGCCGCCGTCGGCCCGCGCGGCCTCGATCGTCTCGCGTACCGCGCGCACCACGAGGCTCCGGGGGTGCGTTCCGACCAGCCCCGCGATGTCCGGCTCGCCGAGCAGCGCGTCCACGGCGGGGAGCTGACGGCGCGGGTCGGTCACGGGGTGGTGTCCTGCGGGGCGCGGGTCGTGTCGCGCGCGACCGGTTGCGGCGGCGCGGGCACCGTGAGCACCGCTTGGCCGTCGCTTCTGGCGCCGTTCAGGTTCGTCGCGCCGAGGACGCGGATCAGGTACTTCTGGCCGGGTGTGACAGGCTGGGCGACACGCACGACCACTTTGTCCGAAGGCACGGGGCGATCCCGGAGCAGGCGGCGAATCGCGCTGATATCCTGTGCCTGCGGCGTGGTGTCACGCTTCGCCGTCGTATCTGCCGCTTTGCGGGCAGAGTCCGCG
>JACOVF010000086.1 GCA_016177465.1 Gemmatimonadota bacterium | reverse complement strand
GTTCCACCCGCGCGGTGAGGCCCGCCGGGCGGTGAAGCGCGGCTACCCCCGCGCCGCCGGCACCGTGCGGCTGTGTCGCAACCTGCCCGCGGTCGAGCGGCTACTCTACCAGCGGCTCATCGACGCGGTCGTCCTGGACGTGAAGGCGGTGCCCGCGGAGGCGCTGGCGCTCCCGCCTCGGTTCCCACGCATCCCGATGTACGTCCTGTCGGCGTTCCGGCCCGACGACGGCGCCCTGCTCTCGGCGTGTCACGCGGCGGGCTTCGCCGGGGTCCTCGTCGAGGGCGTGGACAACGCCGTGGCGGGGGAGTGGGTCGCGGCCCGGACGGCGCAGGTGGCGCGCCGCCGCGCCCTGGCCGACGCGCCGAAGCTGCTGCGCCTCACCGAGAGCCTGCAGCTCGCCGCGTGGGAGGAGGTGCTGCGGCGCGTCGCCATCCCGATGAAGACGGCGCACGTCGCCCAGGCGCTGCGGGTCACCCGCGAGCACCTGTCCCGCGAATTCGGCGCCGGTGGGGCTCCCAACCTGAAGCGGGTGATTGACCTGGCGCGGGCAGCCTGCGCCGCCGACCTCCTGGGGAACCCCGGCTACACGACCCGCGCGGTGGTGCGGATCCTGGGGTTCGCTTCCCCGAGCCACCTCGCCAGCGCGGCGCGCCGCGTGGCGGGGGCGACGCTGGTCGAGCTGCGGGAGCTGGGACCGCGGGGGGTGCTGGAACGGTTCCTCAAGGGGAGGACGCGATCCCGAATCTAATGCGGAATGCGGAATGCCGAATGCGGAATGGCAGTGAAGAGTCGAGCGGCGAGCGACCTTCCAGTTACATTCCGCATTCCGCATTCGCCATTCCACATTGGTGTGGAGGGGTGGCGAGGCAGTAGGGCATGTGATATTTTTCACAATCTCACTCACCCGACACTATGGCGACCGATACCATCCTGCGACCCGGTGAACTGAAGGGCGTCCTCCTCAAGGAAATCCAGGCCGCCGACCTGGCGGAGCTCGACGTTCGCGAAGTCGGCACCGTGCTGGAGGTGAAGGACGGCATTGCCCGGATCTACGGGCTGACCTCGGCGATGGCCGGCGAGATGCTCGAGTTCACCGTCTCGCAGACCGGCGAGCGGATCACGGGCCTGGCGCTGAATCTCGAAGAGGACAACATCGGCGCGGTGATCTTCGGCGACTACCTGGTGCTCCGCGAGGGTGACGAAGTGCGCCGCACCGGCCGCGTGCTCGAGGTGCCGGTGGGGCCGGGGATCGTGGGGCGGGTGGTGGATGCGCTCGGTCGGCCGGTGGATGGGTTGGGCCCGATTGCGGCGGCGGCGTCGCGCAAGGTCGAGATCGTGGCGCCCGGCATCATCAAGCGCCAGCCGGTGAAGGAGCCGCTCCAGACCGGGATTAAGGCGATCGACTCGATGATCCCGATCGGCCGCGGCCAGCGCGAGCTGATCATCGGCGACCGCGGGACCGGCAAGACGGCGATCGCGGTCGACACGATCATCAACCAGAAGGGCCAGGGCGTCGTCTGCGTCTATGTGGCGATCGGCCAGAAACGGTCGACGGTCGCGGCGGTGGTGGAGCGGTTGAAGGAGCACGGGGCGATGGAGTACAGCGTCGTCGTGAACGCATCCGCCTCCGAACCGGCCCCGATGCAATACATCGCCCCGTACTCGGGCTGCACCATGGCCGAGTACTTCATGTACGAAGAGAAGAAGGCGACGCTCTGCATCTACGACGACCTGTCGAAACAGGCGGCCGCCTACCGGCAGCTGTCGCTCGTGCTGCGGCGGCCCCCCGGCCGCGAGGCGTATCCGGGCGACGTGTTCTACCTCCACAGCCGTCTCCTCGAGCGCGCCGCCAAGCTGTCCGAGGAGATGGGCGGCGGATCGCTGACGGCGCTTCCCATCATCGAGACCCAGGCCGGCGACGTCTCGGCGTACATCCCGACCAACGTCATCTCGATCACCGACGGCCAGATCTTCCTCGAGACCGACCTGTTCTACTCGAACGTGCGGCCCGCCGTGAACGCCGGCATCTCGGTGTCGCGCGTGGGCGGCAACGCGCAAATCAAGGCGATGAAGCAGGTAGCCGGGCGGCTGCGGCTCGACCTGGCGCAGTACCGCGAGCTCGAGGCGTTCGCGCAGTTCGGCTCCGAGCTCGATCCCGCCACGCAGCGGCAGCTGGCGCGCGGCGCGCGCATCGTCGAGGTGCTGAAGCAGCCACAGTACCAGCCGATGCCGGTCGAGCAGCAGGTGATGATCATCTTCGCCGTGACCAACGGCTTTCTGGACGACGTGGACGTGCCGAAGATCCGGGTGTGGGAGCAGGGCTTTCATGACTTCATGGCCGCCCAGCACCCCGAGATCGGCGAGGAGATGCGCACCCGGAAGGCGTTATCGGACGACCTGAGCGCCCGGCTGCGCAAGGCCATCGAGGAATACACGGCGCTCGGGTCGCGCTGATGGCGAAAGCCCGCGAGCTGAAGCGACGGATCCGCTCCGTCGAGAACACCCGCAAGATCACCAAGACGATGGAGATGGTCTCCACGTCGAAGCTGAAGCGCGCCCAGGACCGCGTGGTCGCAGCCCGGCCGTACGCGCAGGCGCTGGCGGAGGTGATCGAGGACCTGTACTCGCCGGCGCTCGCCGAGCGGTTCGCGCTGCTGCGTCAGCCGGGGGCAGCGGGCATCAAGCGCGTCGCACTGCTGCTCATCACCTCGAATCGCGGGCTGTGCGGGGCGTTCAACGCCAACCTGATCCGCGAGGCGCGCAGGCGGATGGAGGAGCTCGAGGGGCAAGGTGCCCAAGTGGAGCTCCACCTCGTCGGCAAGAAGGGCGTCACCTTCTTCCGCTATTCCAAGCGGCCCGTCGCGACGCAGCGCATCGACATCGGCGACAAGCCGACGGCGGCCCAGGCCGGCGAAGTGATGACGCCGCTGATAGCGCAGTTCGAGGCCGGTCAGCTCGACGCGGTGGACGTGGTGTTCGCGAAGTTCAACAGTGCGGTGTCCACGCCGCCCACGGTGCTGAGGATCCTCCCGGTGGCCCCCCCCCCCGGGGCGGCTAGGCGGTTAGGCGGTAAGGCGGATAGTGAAGGCGCCCATGGGCTATCCGCCCAACCGCCTAACCGCCTAACCGCCTATTACATCCTCAAGCCGTCGGCGGAGGCGATCCTGGAGCAGCTGCTCCCCCTCTACGTGCGCAACCAGGTGTACCGGGCGCTCGTGGAGACGGCAGCGGCCGAGCACGGCGC
>JACOVF010000076.1 GCA_016177465.1 Gemmatimonadota bacterium | reverse complement strand
GGCTGTCGTCACGTTGCTGCTCTACCTCTTCGTGGCCGGAAGCAATCTGTGACTCGGGAAGGGTTGGTTGCGCTGGGCATCCTGGGCGTCACGGCCCCGGTGGTACCGGGAATCGTCGTGAAGACCAAGTCGCTGCTGACCGGCCGGCGCGGCGCGCCGGTGCTGCAGCTCTATTACGACCTCTGGAAGCTGGTCCGCAAGGGGACCGTCTACAGCCGCACGACGACATGGGTGTTCCGCGCCGGCCCGGTCGTCGTCCTTGCGTCCCTGATCGTGGCGACGCTCTTCCTCCCGCTCGACGGACGTGAAGCGCCTGCCAGCTTCGCGGGCGACTTGGTGGCGTTCGCCGGGCTGCTCGCGCTGGGACGGTTCGCGCTCGTGCTCGCGGGGCTAGACACGGGCTCGAGCTTCGAGGGCATGGGCGCGAGCCGCGAGGTCACGATCGCGACCTTCGCTGAACCGACGCTGTTTCTCTGCTTCATCGCGCTCGTGCTCGCGACCGGTGATCTCTCGTTGAGCGGCATGCTGGGGACACCGTTGGCGGCGGCGTGGCCTCGTGCCGGCGCGTCCCTCAGCCTCGTGGGCGTCAGTCTCTTCGTGCTCCTGCTGGCGGAGAACTCCCGCGTGCCGGTGGATGACCCGGCTACGCACCTCGAGCTGACCATGATCCACGAGGTGATCGTCCTCGACCACAGCGGACCGGACCTCGCGCTCATCTTATATGGCAGCGCACTCAAGCTCGCGCTTTTCGGGGTATTGGTTGTGAGCGTCTTCGTGCCACGCGCGGGGCTCTCTGGGCCGGCGGCGGTCGCCGTCCTGTTCGCGGGGCTCGGGGTCGTGGCCGTCGCGGTCGGCGTCGTGGAGTCGGTCATGGCGCGGCTCCGGCTGACCCGCGTGCCGCAGCTGCTCGTCGGGGCGGCCGCGCTCGCGCTGTTCGGCATCATCCTTCAGCTCCATTGATCATGCACAGCGCCGCCCAGCTCGTTCTCTTGCTCGTCGTCCTTTCGGACCTCGCCGTGCTCGGCACCACGCGGCTCAGCAGCTGTATCCGGGGCTTGGCAGCGCAGGGGTTGCTGCTCGGCCTCCTGCCGCTGCTGCTCGCGCCGCAGCTCTCGGTCCACGCCGTCAGTCTCGCGCTGGGTACCGTTGTGGTAAAGGCCATCGTCCTGCCGTGGTTCCTCGCGTGGGCGATTCGCGAGGCCGCGGTGCGCCGCGAAATCGAGCCCCTAGTGGGGTTCATCGCCTCGCAGCTGCTCGGCGCGCTGGCGGTGGCCCTCGCGTTCGCCATCGCGTCACGTCTGCCCCTGCCAACGGTGCGGCAACCGCTGCTCGTGCCGGTGTCGCTCGCGACCCTCATGATCGGGTTCATCGTGCTGACCACACGGCGCAAGGCGCTGACGCAAGTGGTCGGCTACCTCATCCTCGAAAACGGGATCTACCTCTTCGGGCTGACGCACACTGAAAGGGTGCCGTTTCTCATCGAGCTCGGGGTGCTGCTCGACGTGTTCGTCGGCGTGTTCATCATGGGGATCGTGGTGTTCCACATCAATCGCGAGTTCGACTCGCTCGATTCGACGCGCCTGACGGAGCTCACGGACTGATGCGCCTGCTCGCCGTTTGCGCGCTCCCCCTGTTCACAGCGCTCGCCGTCCTCGGCTTCCCCATGTTCCGAGGGCGTCGCGTTCCGGTCACCCTTGTGGCGGTGGTGGCGACCACACACCTCGTCCTCGTCTCGTCGCTCTGGCTCGCGCCGCCGCGCCCAACGCTCGGAGGCTGGCTCGCCGCGGATCCGCTCGGACTCACCGTCCTCACGTTGACCAGCGTTCTCTTCCTGGTCACCGTGATCTACGCCGTCGGATACCTCCAACGCGAGAAGCCGCGCAGCGGCCGAGTATTCGCGGGTGGCCTGCTGGCGTTCCTCGCCGCCGCGTCGCTGGTGGCGCTCGCCCATCACCTGGCGATGCTCTGGGTCGGGATGGAGGCCACGACCCTGTCCGTCGCGCCGCTCGTCTTCCTGCGCCGCGACCGTCGCTCGCTCGAAGCGACGTGGAAGTATCTCGTCGTCTCGTCGGTCGGGATCGCGCTCGCGCTCCTCGGCACGTTTTTCCTCGCCAGCGCGCAAGGCGACGTCGCAGGTCGCCCGCTCATTCTCCCGGACCTCGTCGAGCATGCCCGCGAGCTGCACCCGGCGTGGCTCCGCGCCGCGTTCTTGTTCCTCCTCGTCGGCTTCGGCACGAAGATGGGGCTCGCCCCGATGCACACCTGGAAGCCCGACACCTACGGGGAAGCGCCCAGTCTCGTCAGCGGGCTCATGGCCGGCGCGCTCACGAGCTGCGCGTTCCTTGGGGTCGCGCGCGTGACCGAGGTGGTGACGGCCGCGGGGCTGGGGTCTTTCGCGCAACCCGTACTCATCGGCTTCGGTCTCCTCTCGCTCGCCGTCGCGGCTGTATTCATCATCGGCCAGAGCGACGTGAAGCGGCTCCTCGCCTATTCCAGCGTGGAACACATGGGGCTGCTCGTGCTCGGGCTCGGGCTTGGTGGCGTCGGGGCGTACGGCAGCGTACTCCACCTCGTCAACAACGGCCTGGCCAAGGGCTGGGTCTTCCTCGTCACCGGGAATGTCGTGCTTGCCACTGGGAGCGCGACGGCGGCCGGCAACCGGGGACTGGTGCGCACGCTTCCTGTGTCGGCGGCGCTCCTCGTTCTGGGTCTCTTCGCTGTCACCGGCTCGCCCCCGTTCGGGCTCTTCATGAGCGAGTTCACCATCCTGCGGGCGGCGATTGACGGGGGGCACCCCTGGATTGCTGCGGTCATGCTGCTGATGCTGGCGATCATTTTTGTCGGGATGGCGGTGCTCGTGCTCGGGATCGCGCTCGGCGAGCCCGACCCCGGCACCATCCCAGTCCGGGAGAGCCCCTGGCTCGTGGCGGGTCCCATCGCGCTCGCCGCCATCGTCTTGATGCTGGGCGTCTACATCCCCGGCCCGTTGCATGACATCCTGGCGCGCGCCGCCGCCGCCCTCGGGGGCACGGCGCCATGAGCCGCTTCCGCGAACTCGGCCTGCGCAACCGGCGCGCCGTCCCCCTGCGCTCCGTCCCCGTGGAGCCGGTGGAGCGCTTCCGTGAGTCGGTCGTGGAGGCCGTTGCCGGCGGTTGGCGGCTCGCGTCCCTGTTCGGCATGCCGGAGGGGAACGACCAGACGCGCCTCGTCGCGATCCTGGCGAACGATGCGGGCGGGGAGCTCGGCGCGACGAGCGCCGTGGTTGGGGATCGCTACCAGTCGCTCACGACGGCCTGCCCCCAGGCCCACGGTTTCGAGCGCGAGATCGCCGAGCAGTGCGGCGTGGTCCCCGAAGGCCATCCCTGGCTGAAGCCGCTCCGCCGCCATCCTCCTGATCACCTCCCGCCGGGCCGGCGGGCGGACTCGCTGGACCGCGAGGCATATCCGTTCTTTCGCGTGGAAGGGGAGGAAGTGCACGAAGTCGCCGTCGGCCCCGTGCACGCCGGGATCATCGAGCCCGGCCATTTTCGGTTTCAGGCGCACGGGGAGCAGGTGTTGTTCCTCGAGATCATGCTTGGCTATCAGCACCGCGGTGTGGAGCGACTGCTCGAGCGTCTCGACCGCGATCGCGGCGTGCTCGTCGCCGAGTCGATTGCGGGTGACACCGTCGTGGGCCACGCGGGGGCATACTGCGGTGCGGTCGAGGCGCTCGCCCGGAGCCGCAAGACCCCGCGGGGGCAAACGGTCCGCGGGATCGCGCTCGAGCTGGAGCGCCTGGCGAACCACATTGGGGACCTCGGCGCGATCGCCGGGGACGTCGCGTTCCAACCGGCGGCCGCGTATCTGGGGCGCATGCGGGGGGACTGCCTCAACCTCTTGATGACGCTCTCGGGCAATCGCTACGGCCGAGGCCTCGTGCGGCCCGGCGGGGCGGCATTCGACGTCACACCGGGCATGGCCGGCGAGATGCGCGATCGGCTGCAGCGCCTCGGCGAGGAGCTCGCGCCGGTGCTCACCCTGCTGTTCGAGACCGCGTCGGTCCAGGCCCGCCTCGAGGGCGTCGGCGTCGTGCCTCGCAACGCGTCCGTCGAGTACGGCTTCGTCGGCCCGGTCGCCCGAGCGTGCGAGCTGCCGCGCGACGTGCGGCACGATCACCCTTGGGGGATCTTCCGGTTCGCCCACATCCCGGTCGCCACGATGTGGGCCGGCGATGTCCTCGCCCGCGCGCTGGTCCGGCGACTGGAGATCCAGCGGTCGCTCGAGTTCACGATCGAGCAGCTTGGCGCTGTCCCCAAGGGCCCCGCACGGGTGGACTGCGGGTCGTTGCGACCGAGCGAATTGGCCGTGGCGATGGTCGAGGGGTGGCGAGGCGAGATCGTGCACGTCGTGATCACCGACGACAACGGGCGTGTCCGCCGGCACAAGGTGACCGATGCTTCCTTCCACAACTGGACGGCGTTGGGGTTGGCGATGCCCGGGAACGAGATCTCCGATTTCCCGCTGTGCAACAAGAGCTTCAACCTGTCGTACGCCGGGCATGACCTCTGACGTGAGGGCGTAAGCGGTGCTCGATTGGCTCAGAACGAGGCTGCAGCAAGGGATCCGGACGTCCCGCTTTCCCCGAGACGGAGCCGATTTCCCGGAGCGCTTTCGGGGCCGTCCGGTTCGAGATCCGGCCAGATCCGGGGACGGGTGCCGGCAGTGCGCCGCGCAGGCGCCGTCGGCCTTCCTCAGGATGGATCGGCAGGGGCTCGTCCAACTCGATACCGGTGCGTGTCTATTCAGTCCGGAGGAAGCCGCCGTCTGTCCGGACGGTGCGATCACGTACAGCCGGGACTATCGCATGGCCGCGTCCACCCGAGACGGGCTGGTCAACCCGACTGGCGAGGTTGAGCTGGCGCGGGCCCTCGATGAGCGCGCCCGGAGACTGTTCCGGCGCTCCCTCCGACTTCGCTCGGTCGTGGCGGGGAGCTGCAACGGATGCGAAGCCGAGCTCGTCGCCCTCGGGAACGTGGTGTTCGACCTGGCCCGATTCGGCATCCAGTTCGTCGCCTCGCCACGCCACGCCGACGGGATCGTCGTGACGGGGGCGGTCAACACGAACATGCGGCTCGCGCTGGAGAAGACGTACGAGGCAGTCCCGCCCCCGAAGCTCGTCATTGCCGTCGGGGCCTGCGCCATTAGCGGGGGCCCCTTTGCGGGCAGCCCGGAAGTCAGCGACGGCGTCGGCGACGTCCTGCCTGTGGACCTGTGGGTCCCGGGGTGCCCTCCCCATCCGCTGACCACGCTCGACGGCCTGCTTCGGCTGTTGGGCGTTATCGAGAGAGGCGAGCAGAGAGTGAACCGATAGCTTTCGAGGCGC
>JACOVF010000082.1 GCA_016177465.1 Gemmatimonadota bacterium | reverse complement strand
CCGAGGCCGATCAGGGTCTGGAGGAGGCGCCCGAGCCCCTGATCTGTCCATGCGGACGTAACTAGGTACCATAGCGAGGACGCACTGGCGAGTATAAAGGCCCCTCGTGCCCAAGGCGTTCGCAATAGCTCGACCTGTGCCAGCGTGTGCTCCACATTGGCATCGCGCGCCGTGGCGGATGACGCAGCGGCCTCGGCGACATCGTGCGCACCGAGCCCGGCCCGCAGAACGCCGCGGGCGGCAAACACCGGCCGGACCGCGACCACCACGGCCAACAGGCCGACCAGAAACAGGGTCGGGTCGGTGATCGCGTAGGACGGCAGATCCTCCGCCCACGCGGCGGTCCACAGCCCGATGAGCCCCAGGCCCGTCATCTGCAGAACGGCGCTCTTGGCTGTGCCCAGGAAGTCACGCACGCTTGGCGCGACCTCCCGACGGGTGAGTTGGGCGTCCGCAATCGCCTCGGCCAGCGCCTCGCCGGTCGGGTAGCGCGTGGCGGGATCCTTGGCCAGGCAGCGGTCCACCGCCTCCGCCAGCCGTGCCGGAACCACCCCACTCACTGACCGCACGGGTGGCGCCGGTTCGGCGATGTGCATGGCCACCAGCGCCGCGGGATTCTCCGACTCGAACGGCAACCGCCCGGTGAGCGCGAAGAACGCCGTGACGCCGAGCGAATACAGATCAGCACGTCCGTCAATCACGGATTCGGCGCTGGCCTGCTCGGGGCTCATGTACGCCAGGGTGCCCAAAACTTTGCCCTGCTGGCTCACGGTCTTGGTGCTGGTGACTCGCGCGATGCCGAAGTCGCTGACCAATGCCCGGCCGGAGCCCTTGTCGATCAAGATGTTGTCGGGCTTGATGTCGCGGTGGATCACACCGCGCCCGTGCGCGTAGGCCAGGGCCCAGGCCACCTCCTGCACCAGCCTGGCGACGTCCGCGGGTTTGAGCGGCCCGGCGCGGCGCACCCGGTCGCCGAGCGACTCGCCCTCGACAAACGCCATGACGAAATAGACGAGCCCGTCCCTCTCCTCCACGAGGTGAATGGGGACGATGTTCGGATGGGAGAGGGCGGCCGCCGTGCGCGCCTCACGCAGGAAGCGTTCCCGGTAATCGGGATCGGTGGCCAGCCGAGGCGGGAGTAACTTGACGGCGACCGGCCGATCCAGCGCCACGTCGCGCGCCAGGTACACGATCGCCATGCCGCCTCGGCCAAGTTCGCGTTCAAGCGAGAACCTGCCCGCAAGGGCACGTTGAAGCTGATCAAACACTTCTGAAGCGGGCACTCGCCCCGGTTCGTTGGGGTCGCCTAGCGTCGGTGTTCCCAAGAACCCGCCCGCGTCGTCGTGGGCCGCGAGCAATGCCTCCACCTCGGCGCGGAGTTGCTGGTCATCGCCGCAGGTGGCGGTGAGAAAACCGTTTCGATCGGGCTCAGGCTGGTCCAACGCTTCGTGGAATACCTGTTTCACGAGCCGCCAGCGCGCTGTCTCCATCCTGCCCTCCCGCGGGTTCAGCCACCGGAGTCCCGGAGGGCATCATAGAGCCAGGCTCGCGCGAATGCCCATTCCCGTTTCACGGTGCGCTCGGAGAGACCCATCGCCTGGGCGGTTTCCTCGACGCTGAGGCCGGCGAAGAAGCGTAGCCGGACCACGTCGGCCGCCTCGGGGTCCTGTTCTTCCAAGCGCCGAAACGCGTCGTCGAGGGCCAAGACCTGGTCGAGATCCTGGTCGCTGGCCAGGTCCACCCCGCTCAGCTCGACCCGCACCCGCTTGCCGCCGCGCTTGACCCGGCCCCGCTTCCGGGCGTGTTCGATCAAAATGCGGCGCATGGCCTCGGCGGCGGCCCGGAAGAAATGCTGGCGGTCGTTCCAGGGTGGCTGCGTGCTGCCCAGTAGGCGCAGGTAGGCCTCATGCACCAGCGCCGTGGGCTGGAGCGTGTGATCGGGGCGTTCGTGGCGGAGCTGGGCTTTGGCCAGCGCGCGGAGCTCGTCGTAGACCAACGGGAGGAGGCGCTCCATCGCGGCCTGGCGGCTCTCGCCCCGCATGCCAGCCAAGATCTGGGTGACGTGGCTCATAGGCTCAGGAACGTGTCCGCAGTCGTCGTGTGGTTCAATGGGCGGGTGCCGCGCAGGTGAGCGAACTCTACTGGGGTATCCACAACGCTTGCCGGAATAATGGGTGCCGCGCGGGGAGGGGGCCAGGCCTCTTGCACAGCTAGGGGTCCTGGCGGCAAGGGCGCACGAGAGGGATGGAGCTGGTTCTGGCCCATGCGACCCGCGTGAAGGCGATCGCCGCGGCCAAGGTCAAGACCGACCAGGTCGACGCCGACACCCTGGCGCTACTGCTCCCCAACGATGACGTTCAACCGCTGCTGTGGATCCCGGGCCTCGGCAAGGTGAACGCCTTTACCATTTACATCGAGGTCGACGGCATCCAGCGCTTCCCCTCGGCGAGATCCGGGCGTTCTTCACGGCCAAGGCCCGCAAGAAGCCGATCCGGATCGCGCGCACGCTGGTGGCCCTGGAGCTGGCGAGAATCGTCTATGAAGTCCTGACCAGGCAGGAGGACTTCAACGGGCGCTTCAAGAACCGCCCGATCAGTCGTCGCAAGCACGCGAACTGGCCACGCCTGGCAAGCCCACCCGCCTAGGGCGCCGAGCGGCGAGCCCATAATGGTGTTTGGCCGCCACCGCGTGTGGACGCCCATCTGATACGACCGGCAGACGCCGCTCGAGAGCGT
>JACOVF010000081.1 GCA_016177465.1 Gemmatimonadota bacterium | reverse complement strand
TTGAACAGCTCGTGATCCTCGCGCTGACCGATGTAGAGGGTGCGGAACAGCTCGGGGAGACAGACGAGCTTTGCCCCTTTCGAGGCGGCTTCCTTCACCCGGGCGATGGCCTTCCTGAGGTTCGCCTCGGGATCGGCCGTCATGCTCATCTGCACGAGGCCGACCGTCAACTTACTCGGCATCGCGGGGCGGTTCGTCATGGAGGAGAAGACTACACTAGTTGTTTCCAGGCTGAAAGCCGTGGCTCGTCGACGCGTTCACCGCTCGGCACTAGGATGTCACTGCGGCGGCGGCAGCGGTGGCGGGGGGCTCCGGCGCTTCGGCCGACATGATCACGCTCTGACCGAGACTGGCTCCTGTCCCCCCTCCCACAAAGCTCTCTATGTCGGAGCCGAAATACGCTTCCTCCCCGTGCTCGCTCAAATCCAGGCCCGTGAGTTCCTGCCGCACGCTCGCGCGCACGCCGATCGTCGCTCTGAGGAGCGAGAGGATCGCGACCGTGCCGGCTGCCGCGATCGTCACGCCAGCGAGGACCGCCACGAGCTGCACACCGACTTGAGCCGGGTTGCCCGCGAGCAGGCCGTCCGCGCCGGCAGGGTTCGCGGCCTTTGAGGCGAACACCCCGGTGAGGAGGGCGCCGGCGATGCCGGCGATGCCATGGCATGAGAAGACGTCGAGTGAATCGTCGAGCCTGCTGCGGGAGCGGAGCTGGATGGCAAAGTAGCTGAAGCAGGCGCAGAGCAACCCCATGGCGATCGCCGCCACCGGGGCCACGAAGCCCGCCGCCGGCGTGATCCCCACGAGCCCCACGACGGCGCCCGTGGCCACGCCGACCGCGGTGACCTTGCCGGTGCGCACCATGTCGAGCAGCGCCCACGTAGCGAGGGCAGTCGCGGCAGCCGTGTTGGTGTTGACGAAGGCGAGGGCCGCTACGCCGTTCGCGGCGAGCGCCGAGCCGGCGTTGAACCCGAACCAGCCGAACCAGAGCAGACCGGCCCCGAGGAGCACGAACGGCACGTTGTGCGGCACGAGCGGCGCCCGACGGAAGTCCTTCCGTGGCCCGAGCATCCACGCGGCGATGAGCGCCGAAACGCCGGCGCTCAAGTGCACCACCGTCCCGCCGGCGAAGTCGAGCGCCCCGCGCGCCAGGAGCCACCCGCCGGCGCCCCAGACCCAGTGGGCCAGCGGATCGTACACCAGCGTCGCCCAGAGCAGCAGGAAAACGAGATAGGCGCGGAACCGCATCCGTTCGACGATGGCGCCGGAAATGAGCGCCGGCGTGATGATCGCGAACATGCCCTGGAACATGGCGTGGGCCTGGAGGGGGATCGCGGTCGAGTAGGTCGGGTCCGGCTCCAGGCCGACGCCGCGGAACCCGACCCATCCCAGCCCGCCGAGCCACGGCGAGCCGGGGTGGAACGCGAGCGAGTACCCGAACAGAACCCACTGCACCCCGATCACGCCGAGGGCCACGACGCTCATCATCAGCGTGTTGAGAGCGTTCTTCGGGCGCACCAACCCGCCGTAGAAGAGGGCGAGCCCGACGACCATGATCAGCACGAAGGCGGTCGACACGAGCACCCACGCCGTGTCGCCAGCGGAGATCGTATGGCCCGTCATGCGGCAGCCCCCCCTCCATCCGCCTCCCCGGTTTCCGCGAGCGCCGCGCGCTGCACCGCATCGGCATTCACGGCGGTGAGCGCGGCGTTGTCGCGCTCCCCGGTGCGAATCCTGATCACGCGCTCGATGGGCTGGACGAAGATCTTCCCGTCGCCGACTTCGCCCGTGCGGGCCGCCGAGAGGATGGCCTGGATGCACGGCTCCACGAAGGGCTCGGAGCAGACCATCTCGATCTTCACCTTCTCGCGGAACTCCATGACCAGGGTGGTGCCGCGGTACTGCTCGAGCAGCTCATGCTCCCCGCCGTGACCGCTCACGCGGCTGAGGGTTATGCCGGTGACGCCGGCGCGGAACAGCGCGGCCTTGACTGCTGGCAAGCGCTCGGGCCTGACGATGGTGGTGATCAGTTTCATGCCGGGCTCCCCGTCCGTGCTCTCCCTGTTGCGACCTCACGCGTGGCTTCGCCCGCCACGGCCGCGGACGGCGGTGCCACTTTTCGGAGCAAGCGGCGGTACGACTCCCACTCTTGGAGCATGTGCCTCGCGCGCCGGCTCCCGGTTTTCTGGTAGTGCCGGTGGATCAGCGCCTTGAGCCGCCGCTCATCCGTCGGATCCAGCGCCATGACGGCGACCATCTCCAGATTGCAGCTCCGCGCAAGAAGGGTGCCGCCTTCGTCGAGCAGGTAGGCGACCCCGTTCGACATCCCGGCACCGAAGTTCCGGCCCACCGGTCCGAGCACGACCACCACCCCGCCCGTCATGTACTCGCAGCAGTGGTCACCCGCGCCTTCGATGACGGCCACCGCCCCGGAGTTCCGGACGGCGAAGCGGTCGCCCGCTGCTCCCGCGGCGAAGAGCAGCCCGCCGGTCGCGCCGTACAGCGCCGTGTTGCCGAGGATCACATGTTGCCGCGACTCCCCCTCCCCGGCGTACGCAGCCGTCCGGAACGGCCGGATGACGATCTCTCCGCCGCACAGCCCCTTGCCGACGTGATCGTTGGCCTCGCCCTCCAGGCGGAGGCGCATCCCGGGGAGGGCGAACGCGCCGAAGCTCTGCCCCGCACTCCCACGGAACCGGAGCCGCACCGGCGCCGGTGGCCCACTCATGCCGTAGCGTCGGGCGATATGCCCCGCGATCCGGGCCCCGACCGAGAGATGGTGGTTCCCGATGGCGTACGCGCCGGCAAACGGCTCGCCCCGCTCCAGCGCTCCCTGCAGCTCCTTGAGGATGTCCACATCGAGCGAGGCCACGCCCGGCCGGACGTTGCGGGCCACGGTGCGCCGCCGCGGCCGGTCCGGCGCGCGAGGCGGCGCCAGCAGGGTCGCGAGGTCCAGTAGCGCCGCCCGGGGGCACTCGGGACGGTCGAGCCGCTCCAGTAACTCCACCCGGCCGACGATGTCGTCGAGCGTTCGAAATCCCAGCGCCGCGAGGATGCGGCGAACGTCTTCGGCGACCAGTGTGAAGAAGGCGACCACCTGCTCCGGCGTGCCGCGGAACTTCTGGCGCAGCTCCGGTCGCTGGGTGGCGATGCCGGTGGGACAGGTGTTGATGTGGCACTGCCGAGCCATCGCGCACCCGATCGCCACGACGGCGGCGGTGCCGAAGCCGAAGGCCTCGGCGCCGAGCAGAGCCGCGAGGACCACGTCCCGCCCCGTGCGCAGGCCACCGTCCACCCGCACCTCGACGCGCTCGCGCAAGCCGTTCTCGAGCAACACCGCCTGCGTCTCCGCGAGGCCCAGCTCCCAGGGCAGCCCTGCGTGCTTGATCGAGGAGAGCGGCGACGCCCCAGTCCCGCCGTTGTGGCCGGCGATGAGCACGTAATCCGCGTACGCTTTCGCCACGCCCGCGGCCACGGTCCCGACGCCGGCTTCCGCCACCAGCTTCACGCCCACCCGAGCCGCCGGGTTCACCTGCTTGAGATCGTGGATCAGCTGCGCCAAGTCTTCGATCGAATAAATGTCGTGATGTGGCGGCGGTGAAATCAGCGGGATCCCCGCCACGGCGTGTCGCAGCCGCGCGATGAGAGCCGTGACCTTGTGGCCGGGGAGCTGGCCGCCTTCACCCGGCTTCGACCCCTGGGCGATCTTGATCTCGAGCTCGTCGGCGCGCACGAGATACTCCGTCGTCACGCCGAACCGAGCGGAGGCGACCTGCTTGATGCGGTTGTCGGTCCGGTCCCCGTTGAACAGCGGGACGTAGGTCGCCGGGTCCTCCCCTCCCTCGCCGGAGTTCGACCGCGCCCCCATGCGGTTCATGCCGATCGCGAGCGTCGCGTGGGCTTCGGGAGAGAGTGCCCCCAGAGACATGGCGCTGGAGATGAACCGGCGCCGGATCGCCTCGACGGGCTCCACCTCCACAAGCGGGAGCGCGTGGGCCGGGCGGAACGCGACCAGGTCGCGCGGGCCCGCCGGACCCCGGGCCTCGACCCGGGTCACGAACGTGCCGTAGGTCGAGCCATCCGCCCCCCCGGACCGCACCGCATCCTGCAGCGCCCGCACGAGCGGCGGCGCCCAGCCGTGGTCCTCGCCGTCCTTGCGATAGCGGATCCGGCCGTGATCGGGAAGCCGCTCCTCGGCGGCGGAGGGGGCCTCACCGTAGGCGGCCGCGTGGCGCGCGAGCACGTCCTCCGCGATCTCACCGAATCCGATCCCACCGATCACGGAGGCCGTCCCGGCGAAGCAGCGGTCGATCACGTCCGCGCCGACTCCGAGCGCCTCGAAGACCTGGGCTCCCGCGTACGACTGCAGCGTGGAGATCCCCATCTTGGACACGATCTTCAGGAGCCCCTTTTCGGCGGCGGCCCGGAACTTGTGGCGCGACGCCTCGGCGTCCGGCGCGGGTTCGGGCGCCGCGGTCAGGGATTCGAGGGCCAGCCACGGATGCACCGCCTCGGCGCCATAGCCGACCAACGCCGCGAAGTGGTGGATGTCCCACGCGTCCCCGGCTTCAGCCACGAGGCCCACCCGCGTGCGCAGGCCGGCCCGCAAGAGGTGCTGGTGCACCGCCCCGATCGCGAGCAGCATCGGAATCGGCGCCCGCCGCGCGTCGGCATCCCGATCGCTGAGGACGAGCGTGGCGGCGCCTCCGCGCACGGCGCGTGCTGCCTCGCGACTGAGCGCCTCGAGCGCCCGGACGAGCCCGGCGGCACCGCTCGACGCCTCCCACACGGCGCTGAGCGTCCCGACCGGGAAGCCCGCGGCACGGCGCAGGGCGCCCATTTCCTCCTCCAGGAGCACGGGGTGCTCCAGGCGCAGCAGTGCCCGGGCGGTAGGACGCTGCGCCAGGAGCGAGCCGCGGCGTCCCAGGTACATCACCAGCGACATCACGCGCGCCTCGCGCAGCGGATCGATCGGCGGGTTCGTCACCTGGGCGAAGCGCTGCCGGAAGTAGGCGTATAGGGTTTGCGGCACGCGCGAGAGCGGCGCGATCGACGTGTCGTCCCCCATGCTCCAGATCGCGTCCTGGCCGGTGCCGGCCATCGCGGCGAGCACGTAGCGAAGGTCTTCGAAGCTGTAGCCGAACGCGCGCAAGCTCCGCGCCAGGTCGGCCGGGGGGCGCGCCGGCCCGGGGGCGAGTCCGCTGTGGGGGAGATCACGGACAGTGCTGTCCAGCCAGCGGCGATACGGGTAGCGGCGGGCCACTTCGCGCTTGGCGTCGGCGCTGCGCAACACGGCGCCGCGCGCCGTGTCCACGACGAGGAGCTCGCCGGGGCCGAGGCGGCCGCTCTCGACGACATCGGCCGGATCCAAATCGGCCACGCCGACCTCGGAGCAGGCGACCACCAGGCCGTGGGCCGTGACTTTGTAGCGACAGGGGCGGAGCCCGTTCCGGTCGACGGCCGAGCCGGCCGTGACCCCGTCCGTGAAGGCGAGGGCGGCGGGGCCGTCCCACGGCTCCATGAGGCCCGCGTGGAATTCGTAGAAGCTCTGGAGCGCGGGGTCGAGGTCGGAGACCCGCTGCCACGCCTCCGGCACCAGCATCATGAGCGCGTGCACCGGGTCCCGGCCCGAGCGCACCAGGAGCTCATAGGCGTTGTCGAGGCTCGCCGAGTCGCTTCCTTGGGCCCAGATCACGGGCTTCAGGTGTTCGATGTCCCGCCCCCACAGGGGCGAGCCGAGGGCCCCTTCGCGGGCCCGCATCGCATTGCGGTTGCCCCACAACGTGTTGATTTCGCCGTTATGGGCGAGCAGGCGAAACGGCTGCGCCAGGGGCCAACTGGGCAGCGTGTTGGTGGAATAGCGCTGGTGGAAGACCGCGATCGCCGTCTCGAACAGGGGAGAGCGCAGGTCCGGGTAGAACGCCGGCAGCTCGGTGCCGGTGAGTAGCGCCTTGTACACGACCGTGCGGTTGGACAGGGAGCAGACGAAGCACGGCGCGACGTTCTGCTCCGCCGCGCGCCGCTCGATCACGCGGCGAGCCAGGTACAGGCGGCGCTCCCAGGCGCTCGCGCTCCCGCCTTGCGGAGGGGCGCCCACCAGCGCCTGCCGCACGGTCGGTTGGCTCGCGCGGGCGAGGGGGCCGAGCACCGTGGCATCGACCGGCACGTCGCGCCAGCCAAGGATGGGCATTCCCAGCCCGTGGATCGCCTCCTCGATGAGCGCGACGGCGCGCTCGAGGGTCGGGCTCGGCGGGGGCAGGAAGAACATCCCGAGGGCGCACGGGTGGTCTCCCTCCACCGCGGCGAGCAGCCGGTGCGGGATCTGGGTCAGCACGCCGGCGCCGTCTCCCGAGTGATCGTTCGAAGCGGCGCCACGATGCGCCAACCGGGCGACCGCCGTGAGCGCCAAGCGCAGGATCTCGTGGGAGCGCGTGCCGGTAGCGCGCGCGACGAACCCGACGCCGCACGCGTCGTGTTCCCGCCAGGGGTCCAGCGCGAGGTCCCCACACCGGCGGTCCCACGCCCGGCGCTCGTGGGCCGAGCTCCTGGGTGCTCCCTGCCGTAACGGTTCGGCCGGCACGCGCGCTCCTCCAGTTCCCGTGGTAACGAAACGGCCCGCTCCGAGTCAGGGAGCGGGCCGGGCTGTGCAACCTCTCATCTGCAGTATGCTATCTCGCCCGAGCGCTCCCTGGGGTGGGATGCAGGCAATTCAGGAGGAGGCTGGCGTTCCGCAGCAGGGGAGTCATCGGCGATCAGCCTCCAGACCTCGGGTCGTATTTCTATGCGTCGGGTCGCATGAATATACAGTGCTGTTCGAATTCGTCAAGACCGGCAGGAGCGCCGCCGCGGTCGTGTCGCGCACCGGCGCTTGCCAGG
>JACOVF010000073.1 GCA_016177465.1 Gemmatimonadota bacterium | reverse complement strand
GATGTGGGCCATGATGCCGATGTTCCGAATGCGATCGAGCGGCGTCGTACGTGGCATTGCGTTCCTTATCTCAGCAAAAATGCGGGGCGACCGTGGCGCCCATCCTGAAAACGAGGGGCCGGTCTCGCTCCGCCGTCATCCGGGGACGTCCGCCCCTGGATGCAGGATCCCTTGAAGCAGGGTCCCGAAGTTGTCGGTCTAGCGGTTTACCACCGGTAATGCGCGAAGGCGCGGTTCGCCTCCGCCATCCGGTGCGTGTCTTCCTTCTTCTTGATCGTCTCGCCCTCGCCCTTCGACGCGAGGATCAGCTCGGCGGCCAGCCGCTCCGCCATGTTCTTCTCACGGCGCGCCCGCGAGTACTGGATGACCCACCGCATCGCGAGCGCCGTGCGCCGCTCGGGCCGCACCTCCACCGGCACCTGATAGGTCGCGCCGCCGACGCGGCGGGACTTCACCTCCAGGGCCGGCTTTACGTTGGAGAGCGCCTGCTTGAAGACGTTCACCCCCGGCTGCCCGGTGCGCTGCTCGATCAGATCCATCGCCTGATAGAAGATCCGCTCCGCCAGCGATTTCTTCCCCCGTTCCATCAGGTTGTTGAGGAACTTGGAGACGGTCTGGCTGTCGTAGCGTGGGTCGGCCGGCACCGGCCGGCGGATCGCCTTCTTCCGGCGGCTCACTGCGCCGCCTCCTTCGGCCGTTTGGCCCCGTACTTGGAGCGCGACTGCTTCCGCTCGCTCACGCCCGCGGCATCCAGCGTGCCGCGGATGATGTGGTAGCGAACCCCTGGTAGATCTTTCACGCGGCCGCCGCGGATCATCACAATCGAGTGCTCCTGCAGGTTATGACCCTCACCCGGGATGTAGGCGGTCACCTCGAACCCGTTGGTGAGCCGCACGCGCGCCACTTTCCGCAGCGCCGAATTCGGCTTCTTGGGCGTCGTGGTGTACACCCGCGTGCACACGCCGCGCTTCTGCGGGTTGCCGCGCAGGGCGGGCGCCTTTTCCTTCTTCTCGACGTCGCGGCGACCGCGCCGGACGAGCTGGTTGATGGTCGGCATTACCCCTCGGAACCGCGTCCCAAAAAAAAGTTAGCAAATAGACTTGAAACTTAAGCCGCCGTTCGACTTAGGTCAAGGGACGCGCTAGGGGGATCGGGCCGCGATGGTGATCGTGCGGGACGTCTTCGTGGTGCGTCGCGTCACCGGATCCGTCACCGTCACCACCAGCTCGTACCGCCCTTCGGCGTCCTCCGGCAGCTGCACCGCCACGTACTCCAGCGCCCGGCCGTCCGAGGCCAAGCGCCGCTCGGCACTCCATTGTAGGGCCACGACCGGGGTCCCTTGGCGCCGGCCCACGCCAAGTCGCTCCAAGAGACGAAGCGGGGCCGGCCGGGCTTTCATGTCCCGCAGGGCGAGATTCACCTCGTAACGGACCGTGCCCTCCGGCCCGGCGTCGAGCCCATAGGCCTCCCAGACCGCCCACAGGCTCGACCCTTTCGCCACTTCCAAGGTCCGGCTCGGCTCGACGGTCAGGTCCCGCCAGGCCAACGGTGCGACTTCGCCGCGGGGCTCGACGCGGTGGGCGATCAGGAGATCCGACAGCAAGAGCGACTCAGCGGCCCAGACGGGAGCGGTCAGGGAGTCGCGTGCGGTGCCGGCGACGCCGCGGGCAGGAGCGAACGCCTCGAGGCTGTAGGAGTAGCGGCCGGCTTCGAGAGGCAGGTCGTAGGACACTGGGATTCCCACCGCTGCCTTGTAGTGCGCCGAGCGGTGCGTGACCAGCGGGAACCCCACCGTGTCGCGGAATACAAACAGGCCCACGGCGAGCGAGTCCTGCGGCGGCAGCTCCATCTGCCGCGCAGGGACGACTCCGAACACCGAAACCGCTGTCTCCTCCGGCCGCGCTCCACGGAACCGGACGACTTGCACCGGGAGCCGAAACTGCCGGGGGGCAACCCTGGATGCGAACGTCATCGGCGACTCGCGCCGCAGCACCGTTGAGTAGTCCTCCGCCAGCGCTTCACGAACGTACCGGGGTACGCGGACCCCTGGCCGTTGCTCGAAGATCAGGCTGGGTCTGTCCATGCCGTACGTCCAGAAAAGCCACCGACCTCCGGTCGGGTCCCTGGCCGTCGCTTGCGCGCCGGATACCTCGCACTCCTCGGGCTTGCCACCGACATCGGCGGGGATGCAGGTCAGGAATTTGTCGGCCGCGTACCGGCGCGCCGAGCTCAAAAGCTTGCCTGCTTCGCGTTCCACCTGCGTTGCCATGGTGGGCCAACCGTACCGCACCAGCGCGTCTCCTTGCGGAGTCGCCGGTCCATACACCGCCTGTTCCGGATCCGTGAATACGAGCACGGCGTAGGTCACACGCGCCCAGTACTCGAGTCGCAGCTCGTCGAACGGCACCACCCAAAGTGGGCGCGCGCGGTTCCACTCTGCGGGCAAGCCGGCGGGCGGCCGCGTGTACCAGTGCCGCAGCGAGTCAGGGAGGCCACGGAAACTCTCTTGGAACAAGGAGTCGGCTGCGGCGTACCGCCCGAGGCGTTGCAGCGCCATCGCCTCGACGGCCGCAAGGAGGGCGGAGTCCAGGTGCCCGGGGACGATCCCGCCGGCGAGCTCGGCGAGGGATTCCCATTCGCCTTCGAGCGCCAGCTCCCGCGCGTAGCGGAGGACCGCTTCCGCCGACCGCGGCGCAAGCCGGAGGGCCTTCCGGTAGTAGCCGAGTACACGCTCGCGTCGCGCCGGAAAGTCCGGATCCACCGCGGGCAGGTCGCGCAACTGGTCGTTGAACCGCGATGGATTGGCGTAGTTTTCGCAGAACAGGCCGAGATCGCTACACGACGGCGTATAGACCGAGAGCCGCGAGGCATCTTTCAGCGCTCGCAGCCGGTTCAGCCAGTGCTGCAGATATCGGGCCCGCAGCAGATGTATCTCGGCGAGCAGTTCAGACGGTGTCGAATCGGGGTACTGATCGGCGAGCGCCAGCGCTCGCCCGATCGCGCGGTCGGCGTCAACCGGCACGCCGCCCCGTTTCCGCAAGGCAAAGCCATACTCCAGCCAGGCAGCGGCATGCTTCGGCTGGAGGGCGACCACGCGTGCCAGCATCCGCTCCGCCTGGTCGCGAAAAGTCCGGGACTTCCCGCTCGAATCAGACCGGGCCGCTCGATTGAGGACGCGGCCACCGCCATAGAGCGCGTCAGCATCGTTCCTGCAGGTTGCATACAGCCGCCGAGCAACGCCGACAGCTGTCGCCGGCTCGGCAGCTACGAAGACTGTCAAGGAGTCCACGAGCTCGGCGCACTTCGACGACGCCTGAGCGCCTCTTGCCAACGCGAGGTGGAGCAGCAGGCCGAGGACCGGCGTCACACGTGGACCCTTCTCGTTCTCTAGTTCGGCACCACGATCGTGATGGACCGGCTGGTTTTGGCGCTGCGCCCGGTCCCCGGCTCTGTCACGGTCACGACCAGCTCGTACTTCCCCTGCGCCTCCGGGAGTTGCACCGCCACGTATTCCAGGGCCCGCCCGTCCGAAGCCAGCCGGCGCTCGGACGTCCATTCCAAGGCCACGACCGGGGTCCCCTGGCGTCGGGCCACCCCAAGCCGTTCTAGCAGCCGCAGGGGGGCCGGCCGGGCGTGCAGGTCACGCAGGGCGAGATTGACTTCGTAGCGGGCGGTCCCCTCGTCCCCAACACCAACCCCATACACTTCCCAGACGACCCAAATCACCGCTTCCCTGGCCACTTCCAGCGTCCGGCTGGGCTCAATCCGCAGGTCCCGCACGGCGAGCGGTGGGACTGCTCCAGGCGCTCCGAGCACGTGCCCGATGAGGAGGTCGGAGAGCATGAGGGTCGCCGGGTCCCACGCCGGGGCCACCAGCGCATCGCGGGTATTGGCCGAGGCCCCGTAGGCGGTCGCCAGTGCCTCGAGCGCCACGGCATATCGGCCCGGGGCCAGCGGCAGCCGATAGGTCAACTGGAGCGCCTGCCCCAGCCGGAGCTGATCGCGCTGCTCGATCACCAGGGGGAATCCAGCTGTGTCCCGGAACACGAAGAGGCCAGTCGCGACGGAGTCGCGCGCCGGGAGGCCCATCTGCCTGGCCGGGAGAATCGCGTAAATCGCCACGTCCGTAACGCCTCTGTTCCTCCCCTTGAAACGGACGATCTGAGCCGGGAACCAGTACGCCGCGGGCGCGACCTTCGACGTGAACGTCATCGGCGAGCGCTGCCGGGTGATCTTCGCGTACTCCTCGGCCTGCGCGTCCCAGACGTATCGGGGGACCCGCATCCCGGGGCGCTTCTCGAAGATCAGGCTCGGCCGGTCCGCCCCGTACATCCAGATGACCCAGCGGCCGATGGTGAAGTCCTTCGTCATTCCCTCACCCGCGCCAGGCGGGCACCGCGGCGGGGACCCGGTCAGATCACAATTCAGCAAGGCGACCGCGTTATCGAGCATCAGCCCGGTCACGATCTTGCTCGCGTCGCGCTCCACCTGAATCAGACGGCTCGGCCAGCCGTAGCGGATCAGCGCGTCCCCCTCCGGGGTTTCCGGCCCGATTACGTCGGCCTCGCGATCCCGCAAGACAAGGAAAGCGTAAGTGAGACGCGTCCAGTACTCCAAGCGCATCTCGTTGTACGGCAACAGCCAGAGCGGCCGACTGCGGGCCCAGAAGTCGGGCACGGTGTCGAGCCCCTTCGGGGGATGGTCGTACCAGCGGCGGATCGAGTCGGGAAGCGAAGGGATCGCGGTCGCGAACTGGGACTGGGCGAGGCTGTAGCGGCCCCGCATGTCGTTCGCCATCGCTTCGACCGCCGCGAAGAACGCCGGCTCGACGCCACGCCCTGCGACATCCTGGGAGAACTCCGCGAGCCGCTCCCACTCCTCACCCAAAGCCAGCTCGCGCCCGTACCGCTCCGCGGCCTCAGGGTGCTCTGGATCGAGTCGCAGGACCGTTTCGTAG
>JACOVF010000071.1 GCA_016177465.1 Gemmatimonadota bacterium | reverse complement strand
CGAAGAACAGCATCGGCTTGCGGCCGAAGCGCAGCTGGAACCAGACGGACACCAGGTCGAGAACACCCACGGGAATGCGGCTGATCCCGAACTTCGACTTCCCCGCCCGGCGCGGGTACAGCGGCACCGGCTGTTCGGTGAGCCGGAAGCCCTGGGCGGCCGCGATGACCACCATGAAGCGGTGCCAGTCCGGGCGCCCCGGCACCACGTCCATCACTTCCCGCCGGTAGGCCTTGACCGAGTTGAGGTCCGTGACGCGTACGCCGAAGAGCCAGCGGCACAGGGTGTTGTACACCCACGAGACGAAACGCTTCTCGTACTGGCCCTGCTTCACCCCCGTGACGATGTCGGCCTGCCCCGCGAGGATCGGCGCGACGAGGCCGGGGATGTCGGCGGGCAGGTACTGGAGATCGGCGGGATAGAACACGAGCACACGTCCACGCGCCGCCTCCGTCCCCGACTTGAGGGCGTCGGCGATGCCGTGGTGGGCGCGGTGCGTGACCACCCGCAGGAACGAGTGCGTGGCCACGAGCTCGCGGAGCACGCGCGGGGTGTCATCTTGGCTGCCGTCGTCGATCACCACCAACTCGCAGGCGTACGGCAGCGGGAGGAACGCCTCCCGCGCCAGGCGCACGAACTCGGGGAGGTTGTCGGCCTCGTCTTTGGCGGGCGCGAGGACGCTCACGTCCGGCGCCGCCGTGGGCATCGCCAGGCTCATAGGCGCTTCCGCATCCGGGCGGGGAGGATGTTCAGCTGGTCGCGGTACTTGGCCACCGTACGGCGCGCGATCCGGATCCCCTTCTGCTCGAACAGCTGGACGATCTGCTGGTCGGTGAGCGGGTTGGACGGGTCCTCGTCGGCCACGAGCTTCTGGATCTGCGCCTTGATGGCGCGGGCGCTCGCGTCCTCGCCGGTCGTGGTGGAGAGGCCGCTCGAGAAGAAGAACTTGAGCGGCAGGAGGCCCCGTGGCGTCTGCACGTACTTCTCATTCGTGACGCGGCTGACGGTACTCTCGTGCATCTGGATCACGTCGGCCACTTCGCGCAGCGTGAGCGGCTTCAGGTACTCCACCCCCTTCTCGAAGAACTCGCGCTGCCGGTCGACGATGAAGTTCATCACCTTGAGCATCGTCTGGCGGCGCTGCTCGATGGCTTGCATCATCCAGTGGGCGCTGTTCAGCCGCTGGTTGATGAACTCCTTGTTCTCCCCCTGGAATTTCTTGCGGTCCCGGGCGATGTCCTGGTAGGTCTTGGAGATCCGCAGCCGCGGCAGCCCGGTGTCGTTCAGGAACACGTGGTACTTGCCGTCGATCTTTTCGACCACGAGGTCGGGGATGATGTACCCCTGGTCGGCGGCGGAGTACTGCAGGCCGGGCTTCGGGTCGAGGCGCGCCAGGTCGTCGGCCACGCGCTGGACCTCGCCCGGCTCGAGGCCGAACCGCTTCCCGAGGTCGCTCCAACGGTGCGCCTTGAGGTCCTCCCACGCCTCCTTCACGAGCCGATAAGCGAGGGTCTCGCTTTGCCGCTGCTCCTCGAGCTGCAGCAACAGGCACTCCCGCAGGTCGCGCGCGCCCACCCCGGGCGGGTCGAGTCTCTGAATGATGTGGAGCAACTCCTCGGCCTCGGCCAGCGTATAGGGCTCGACGTGCACGTCTTTCGTGGAGGCCTCGGCGTGCTCCTTCAGCAGTTGGTTCGCGCCCTCGACGATCTCCTCGAGCGTGGCACCGAGGTAGCCGTCTTCCGCGATGTTCCCGAGGAATTCCTCGGCGAGGAGTCGCTGGCGGGAGGTGAGGTCGAGCATCTGCACCTGCTCGCGCAGGTGATCGGAGAGATCCCTGGTCTCCACCGTCACAGGCTCGACGTACTCGCGGGCCTCGCTGTAGTCGCGTTGCAGGCCGTCGCTGCCGTTGTCGAGCAGCAGCTTCTCCCAGTCGGGCTCGTCGTCTCCCGCGGTCTCGGCCTTCTCCTTCTCGGCTTTCGTCTCCTCGGCCAGGGAGAGCTCGGTCTCCTCCTCCGGCTCCACGAGCTCGAGGAATGGATTGCCGAGCAGCTCTTGCTTCAGATGTTGTTGCAGGTCCAGCAGGGGCATGTAGAGCAGATCCATCGCCTGGTACAGCCGAGGATTGATGCGCAGGTCCTGCCGCATCACGCCGTGCTGGTGCAGACCGGTCTTCATGCGGCCTGAGACAGTCTCGCACGGAGGCGCGCGGTGAGGGTCGGGCCGAGATAGAGGTCGGCCACCCGGTCGTTGAACACCAGCTCCCGCACGGTGCCGGACACTTGGACCTTGCCCTCGAACATGATGTAGGCGCGGTCCACGATATCGAGCGTCTGCTCCACGTTGTGGTCGGTGATCAGCACTCCGATGCCACGGTGCCGCAGCCCCGCGATGATCGTCTGGATGTCGTGCACCGCGATCGGATCGACCCCGGCAAACGGCTCGTCCAGCAGCATGAACTTGGGATGGGTGACGAGCGCGCGGGTGATCTCGAGCCGGCGGCGCTCACCGCCGGAGAGCTGGAACGCCTTCTGGCGCCGCAGGTGCTTGATGGCCAATTCGTCGAGCAGTCCCTCGAGCCGCCCTCGGCGCTCCTCGGGCGTGATCGGCAACGTCTCGAGAATCGCGAGCACATTCTCTTCCACGGTCAGTTTGCGGAAAACGGAGGGTTCCTGCGCCAAGTAGCCGATCCCGGCACGGGCGCGGCGGTACATTGGCTCGGTGGTCATGTCGCGCCCGTCGATCAGGATGCGGCCCTGGTCGGGGCGGATCAACCCCGTGATCATATAAAAGGTCGTGGTCTTCCCCGCCCCGTTGGGGCCGAGCAGACCCACGATCTCCCCCTGCTCGAGGTGCACCGACACCTCGTTCACCACGCGGCGGCTCTTGTAGCTCTTCACGAGGTGCCCGGCTTCGAGGCGGCTCCGCGCCGCCTCGCGAACCGGGTGCTCGACGCTGACCGCTCCCTCGGCACGCGCCACGGCCCGCTCCGCCGCCGCGAGGAGCTGGCCGGCGACGTCGGGGAGGACGGCGATCTCCGTCCAGATCGCGGGCGCGAAGGTGATCGGCGCCTCGTTCCATAAGGTCCCCGTCGGCACCACCACGAGCTTGAGGAGGGCGAGCCGCGGCAAGACCGAGGCGGCGAGATGGGCCCGCGCCTCGTCCACCGAGAGGCTGCCCGCCTCGGGGAGCGACGTGCCGCGTTCGTGCGCTCGGAGCTTGAGGAACTCCTCGCGGTAGGCCACCGCCAGGTCGCCGAAGGTGCCGTGCCCCTGCGGACTCGCGATCCGGGCCAGCGCCGCGGCGGCGAGCGCGAGCGACGAGTCGCGCGTGGCCAGTAACTCGGCGAGCTGGGTGGGCAACGTCGGCGGGGTGGGCGGGGTCATGGCGTCGGGGACGGTTTCGTGGTGTCGGCCGGGGCCTGGGGCGGAGCGGGCCGCGCATCGAGCTGGACGCCGTCGGCGCGCCCGCTCACGATCACCCGGTCGATCTTCTCGCCCTTCAGAGCAATCGCAATGCGGCGGCCGCGCGAGTAATTGATCGATGGCGGCAGGGTCGAGTCGCGCACGTCGTAGTGGTGCGTCAGGGCACGGGCGGACCCGCTTGCCAGGATGCGCTGGATGCGGGTACGGGCTGACGCCTCCCCTGAGTCCTGCTCCTGGACGAAATGCGCCACGATGGTATCGCCGGCGATCCAGTCGAGGTCGGCGGCGGTGGCCGCCGAGTCGCGCTTGGCGGTCGAGAGCGCGCGGCCGAACGCCCGCGCCTCTGTGAACACCTGGTCGGGGATGTCGAGCGCGAGCGAGTCTGACTGAATGGCGTTGAGCGTGGACACCGCGTGGGGGCGCGACGAATCCCCCCAGGCAAACGCCTGCTGCAGCTTGCGGCGCTCGATGCCGAGATGGATGGTGTCCGCAGTGAGCCGCCAGTCGGCGCTGGTGGCCTCTCCCGCGCCCAGCGCCTTCACGAGCCGGATCTCGCGCTTGTCGAGGCCCAGCTCGATACGCGTGCCGACCAGGGTGTAGTGCTCCTCTTCCTTGCCCTCGATGCTCGGGCTCCCGACCAGGACGCCGAGCCCGGCCGTCTCGTCGAGCATCACCGAGTCGCCGCGGGCGGCGAAGTCGCGTCGGTCGATGGTGACTTTGCCCCCGCCCCACATCCGGTCGTCGCCTTTGAAGCGCACCCGGTCGGCGACGATGAGGTAGGGCTCCGCTGCGCCGGTGTCCGCGGCGGAGCGGTACTCGATGGTCGGCCGCCCGGTGGCGCGCAGCTCCACGGTGTCGCGGATGCCTTGCGCGGCGCGGTAATAGGCCAGATTGGGTCCCCGCAGCACGGACCCGGTACGGCGATTCACGGCAACCACGTTGTTGTGCGCGTCGAGCCGCTCGTCGAGCCGGTAGTAGGTCGCGAAGTTGGCGTCCAACGCGATCGCCGTGTCGCGCATGCGGACCATGCGAACGAGGTCGAGCCGGTTCTGGCCGCCGTACCACGCCATGCTGTCGGCTGTGAGGGTCGTCTGCGTCCCCTGGCACCGCAGCCGCACGCCGCCGCCGGCGAAGATGTTCTGCTGGCCGGGTGCCGTCTCGACCTGCCTGGCCTGCTCCCCGCCGGACTCGATGATGACGACGCAGGGCCGGCCCATGGCCGTGTCCTGGGCTGCTTGCGCGATGATGGCCAGGAGCGCGAAGGACGCCATCATTGGTTCGGCAGGGTGAATTGGCCGCCGGTGCCGCGCGGCCGGATCGCCACGACGTTCCGGAAGCTCGGATCCGAGGTGAACCCCTCCCCCTCGATGTGCCGCCCGGGGGCCTCGAAGACGAATGGCTTGTCGGAGGTCACCTCGTTGCGCGTCTGGCTGTAGCGCATCACCTCGCTCGTCAGGGTGCGCCCATCGGTGGTCACGACGACCACGTTTCCTCGCCCCTCCATGTCCCCGGTGCGCCAGTGATAGGTCCCCTCACGGGCGCTCATTGTGGACGTCTCTGCGCCGTGCGTGTCGTAGAACGTGATGGCGACGTGGCTTAGCTCGGCGAGCTGGGGGAGCGAGTAGAAGTACGCCGTTTCGGCCTTGACCCGCGCGCGCTGGATGCCCTCGACGGTGACGTAATGCGTCATATCGAACAGTACCTGGTCGGCCGTGTCGGCGGCGGTGATCGTGGCGGTGGCCTGCCCCCCGTCCCCGCACCCCCACGCGGCTCCCACGGCCACGACGACCGTCGCGAGGAGTACGCAGCTTCTTGTGACGCTGTTAGAACTCATACCGCGCCGGCTTTCATCAAGTCGTGCAAATGCACCATTCCGACGACCCGGTTCCCGCCATCCAACACCGGGAGGGCCATGATGCCGTACCGCTCCATCAGGCTGACGGCGGTGCCTGCCAACTCCTCGGCCGTCGTGGACTTGGGAGTCCTCGTCATCACGTCGCCCACGGGAATGTCGAGAAACTGGTCCGTGCGCTCCATCAGCCGGGTGAGGTCCCCGGCGGTCACGACCCCGACCAGCGCTCCGCGTTCGTCCACGATGGCGACGGTTCCCCGCTTCTCGGCCAGGAGCACGACGCACTCCCGCATCGGTCGATCGGGGAGGAGCGTCGGGAGGTCTCTGGTGACCATCACATCCGCCACGCGCAGCAGCAGCTTGCGGCCGAGGGCGCCGCCCGGGTGGAGCGCCGCGAAGTCCTCGCGGCGGAAGCCCTTCACCTCGAGCAGCGCGACGGCGAGGGCGTCGCCCAGGGCGAGGGTCACGGTGGTACTGGTCGTCGGCGCGAGGGTCTCGGGGCACGCTTCCTCGGCGACCGAGGCATCGAGCACCACCGCCGCTTGGCGCGCGAGCATCGAGTCGGGGGCGCCGGTCAGCGCGATGATCGGCACACCGAGCCGCTTGAGCTGGTCCACGAGGCCGAACAGTTCGTCCGAGGCGCCGCTCTTCGAGAGCAGGATCGCCACGTCGTCCCGGCCCACGATGCCGAGATCGCCGTGTAGGGAGTCCACGGGATGGAGAAACGTGGCCGGGGTACCGGTGGACGTGAACGTCGCGGCGATCTTGCGCGCGATGAGCCCAGACTTCCCCACGCCCGAGACGATCACGCGTCCCCGGGCGCCGGCGAGCAGGCGGATGCCCGCGGCGAACGAGTCGCCGAGGCGGTCGCTGATGCGGCGGATCGCCTCTGCCTCGAGGGCCAGGACGCGACGGCCCCGCTCAACGAGATCGCGCGGCTCGGTGCTCGACATCGCCCTTCTCTCTCAAATAGTTCTGCAACAGCTCCTCCCACACTCCGCGCGCCCGCAGGATAATCTCCGCCACCTCGCGGACCGCCCCGTCGCCGCCCGCCGTCGTCGTCACCAAGCGCGCGGCCTCCTTCACCTCCGACACCGCGTTGGCGACGGCAATGGGCAGGCCGACCCGCTTCAGCAGTGGGAGGTCGGCCAGGTCGTCACCCACGAACGCGCAGTCGTCGAAGCCGATGCCGCGCCGCTCGAGGATCGCCTCGAACGCCGGGAGCTTTCGCGCCCCCGAATCCTGTACCAGCTCGTCCACGCCCAGCTCGCGCGCGCGCACGGCCGTCGCCTCCGACTCGCGCCCACTGACGAGCACGACCGGGATGCCCGCCGCCTTGAGCAGCTTCACTCCCAGGCCGTCCTGGATGTGGAACCGCTTCAGCTCGACCGGGTGATCGGCCACGATGCCGACGTAGATCCCGCCGTCGGTCATGACGCCGTCCACGTCCAGCCCGACGAGCTTCACTTGGCGAGCGAGGGCGGCGTCGATCATCCTTGGCCGCCGCCGTGGCGGTTACGCACGGACCACCTCTCGGGCGCGCTGCCACACGTCGAGCGCCACGCCAACGATGGCCGAGAGCTGGTCAAGCGGCACCATGTTCGGGCCGTCCGAGGGCGCGCGGTCGGGATCGGGGTGCGTCTCGAGGAAGAACCCGTCCGCCCCCGCGGCGGCGGCGGCGTAGAGCAGCGGTGGGATGAACTCCCGCAGGCCGCCGCTCCCGCCGTCCGCGCCCAGCCCCGGCTGCTGCACCGAGTGGGTCGCGTCGAAGATCACCGGCGCACCACAAGCGGCGCGCAGGCGCCCGAAGTTCCGCATGTCCACCACCAGGTCGCCGTAGCCGAAGAACGTGCCGCGCTCGGTAACGGCGACTTCCGGTGCCCCGCCGGCGCGCACCTTCTCGACGGCGCCGCGCATCCCAGCGGGAGACATCCACTGCCCTTTCTTCACGTTCACCGGGCGCCCCGCCTTCCCCGCGGCGACGAGCAGATCGGTCTGCCGGCAGAGAAAGGCGGGAATCTGCAGCACGTCGGCCACCTGCGCGGCGGCGGCGACCTGCGCTGACTCGTGGACGTCCGTCAGCACGGGCAGGCCGGTTGCCGCTCGCACCTTCGCCAGCGCGTCGAGGCCGCGGTCGATGCCCGGGCCGCGCGCCCCTTTCAGCCGGGAGCGGTTGGCTTTGTCATAGGAGGCCTTGTAGATGACGTGCACGCCGAGCTTCGATCCGAGCTCCGCGAGGGCCTCGCCCACGCGGAGGTTCAGGTCATCGGCCTCGACCACACAGGGCCCCGCGATGAGGAACGGGGCGGTCCCGAACTGGGCCGGCATCGCCTAATCCTTGAGACCAGCGAGCTGCGAGGGAGCCTCCGCGGCGGCGCGAGCGACGTGCTGCTTCTGCTGCTGCAGCCCGGCGCCGACGAACCCCGCGAACAGCGGGTGCGGCCGCATCGGCCGCGACTTCAGCTCCGGGTGGAATTGGCAGCCGATGAACCAGGGATGGTCGGGGAGCTCGATCATCTCGACCAGCGATCCGTCGGGCGACAGCCCCGAGCAGCGCATCCCGTATTCGG
>JACOVF010000070.1 GCA_016177465.1 Gemmatimonadota bacterium | reverse complement strand
GAGCGGCAGGGTGAGGTGGCGCAGCTCGTCGGCCACGCGGGCCCAGCCGATGAGGAGGTCCGCGTCGAGCCCCGCGGCGCCGAACGACGGCAGCAGGCGGCCCCAATACGTGAATACCATCACGAGCATCAGCCCCAGCCAGTAGCCGGGGAGCGCGAACAGCGTCACGGTGGCGACCGACAGCGCGGTGTCGAGGCGGGAGCCGCCGCGCATCGCCTGCGCGGCACCTACGGCGATCCCGAGGAGATAGCTGAGCAGCAGTGACAGGGCGACGAGCCGTACCGTGGCGGGCCAGGCGTCGCCGAGCATCGCCCCAACGGGGCGGCCGGTGGCGATGCTCGTCCCCCAGTCGCCGCGCACGAAACGGCCGACCCAGGCGGCGTACTGGGCGGGCAGTGGACGGTCGAGCCCGAGCGCATGACGCTGGGCCGCGACCTGCTCCGCCGTCGCGCCAGGACCGAGCAAGTGCTCGACGGGATCCCCCGGCGCGAGCCGCAACAGGAAGAACGTGAGGGTCACGACGCCCGCCATCACGGCGAGCCCCGCGAGCCCGCGCCGCACCACGGTGCGCAGCATCCGCCGAATCTCGCGCGTGCTCCCGGGCCTCGCTAGAATCCACGCGTGACGCAGCGGCTGCTCTGGCCACTCTGGCCGCTTTGGACGGCGAGCGCGCTGGCGGTGCTCTTTGGCTGCGGGGCCGGGGCGGAGCGCCGCGGCCGCACCGTGCTCTACGCCTCCGGGGCCGATCTCCAGAGCATCAATCCGCTGCTCACCCTCCATCCGTTCGCACGGCAGGTCCAGCGCTATCTCCTGCTCACGACTCTCGCGCGCTACGACGACGCGCTCGTGCCGCGGCCGTACCTCGCGCGGGCGTGGACCTGGTCGCCCGACCGCAAGACGCTGACGTTCCGGCTCTCCACGACCGCTCGATGGCACGACGGCACGTTGACCACCGCGCGCGACGTCGCCTGGACGCTCGAGGCCGCGCGCGACCCGGCGACGGGGTATCCGCGGCAGACCGATCTGGCGTCCGTCGTCGGGATCAGTGCCCCAGACGATTCGACCGTGATCGTCCGCTTCGCCAGCGCCCTGCCGGGGTTTCCCGACGTCTTCACCGACCTCGCCATCCTCCCCGCCCACCTGCTCGATACCGCGCCGCGCGCAGGCCTGCGCCGTGCCGCCTGGAACGAGCGACCGGTGGGGAACGGGCCGTTCCGCTTCGTGGCCCACGAGCCGAACCGGCGCTGGGTGTTCGCAGCGAATCCGGATTTCCCGGCGGAACTGGGTGGACCGCCGCAGCTCGAGCGGTTTATCGTCGTCGTGGTGGACGAGCCGACCACGAAGCTCGCGGCGCTTACCTCGGGGGAGATCGACTTCGCGGGGATCAACCCGGCCCACGCGGCGTTCGTGCGGACGAACCCCGCGCTCGCCGTGGTCGACTACCCGCTGCTCCTCGCCTACGGCATCGTCTTCAACACCCGTCGGCCGCCGTTCGACGATCCCGCGGTCCGGCGCGCGGTGGCGCTGGCGATCGACCGGCGACAGATCGTGGAAGGCTACCTGTTCGGCTTCGCGACCCCGGCCGACGGCCCCGTGCCCCCGACCCTGCCGCAGTATCTTCCCTTGCCGCCCGTCCCCTTCGCCCCCGACTCCGCCCGCGGTCTGTTGGGGGGGCGGCGGGTGGCGTTCGAGCTGCTCACGGTGGGAAGCGGCGAGGCGGCGCTCGAGCAGATGATCCAGACGCAGCTCGCCGGCGTCGGGTTCGACGTGACGATCCGCCAGCTCGAGCTGACGGCGTACCTCGACCGCGTCTACGGCCCACGACACGAGTTCCAGGCGGCCGTCGTCGGCACGCCGGGGGACCTGGGGCTCGGGTACGTGGGGGCACTCTCCCGGCTGGCGGGGCTCGACGTGCCGACCGATCCCGCGGCGGCCCAGCGGGCATTCGCCGAGCGGGTGCCGGTGGCGTTTCTCTATCACGCCCGCGGCGTGCAGGGGATGAATCGGAGGGTGAACGGGGTGGTGATGGACATTCGTGGGGAATTGCCCACGGTGGCGAGCTGGGACGTGACGCCGTGAGGCGCCGCGATCTGCCGAGCGAGTTTCACGCACAGGCGCCGGTGCGACTCGATTTCGCCGGCGGCTGGACCGACGTGCCGCCGTTCTCAGCGCGCGAGGGTGGGGTGGTCGTGAACGCCGCGATCCGCCTCTGCGCCCGCGCCGAGATGAAGATGGGCGGCCCGCTCCTCCGGCTCGTCTCGGAGGACCTGGGGCAGGAACTCGAGTGCGCCAACTCAGGCGGGCTGGTCCTCGACGGGAAGCTTGACCTGCTCAAGGCGGGTTTGCGGATGTTCCCGGTGACGGGAACCTTCACCCTCACCACCCGCTCCGACGCCCCGCCGGGCTCCGGGCTCGGCAGCTCGGGGGCGATGGACGTCGCGCTCGTGGCGCTGCTCACCCTGGCCCGCCAGGAGCGGCTCTCCGAGCGGGAGCTGGCGGAGCAGGCGTGGCACCTCGAGGTGATCGAGGCCAAGGTCCCGGGCGGGAAGCAGGACCAGCTCGCGGCGGCGCTCGGAGGCTTTCACCGACTGAGCTTCCGCGATCCCGATGTCGGTGTCGAGCCACTCACGCTCGATCCGGCGTTCGCTGCGGCCCTCGAGCGGCAAACGGTGCTGTGCTACACGGGCCGCTCGCGTGTGTCCGGGGATACGATTGCGCGCGTGCAAGGCGCCTACGAGCGCGGTGACGCCCGGGTCACCGGTGCGCTCCGCGCCCTCAGGGACACGGCCGAGGGGATGGCGGAGGCCCTGCGGGTGGCGGACCTCGCGCGTGTGGGTGGGTTGCTCGCGGAGAATTGGAAGCATCAGCGGACGCTCGACCGGGGCATGCGCACCGAGGAGATGGCGCGGCTCGAGCATGCGATGCAGGACACCGGCGCGCTTGGCGGTAAGGCGGCAGGGGCCGGGGCGGGAGGGTCGATGTTCTTCCTGGTGGGCGACGATCCGCGGCCGGCGATCGCCGCGGCCCGCGAGGCGGGGGCGACGGTGTTGCCCGCGTCGTGGGCGCCGGAGGGGGCGATGGCATGGTGACGGCCGAGCGGCTGGCCGAGCGCAAACAGGCCATCATCGAGTCCCGGGACCTGCAGGTGCTGCTCGCGCGACTCACGGAGCGAGCCGCGCCGCTGCTCGCGCGGATGCCGGTGATTCCGGAGGCGAAGGCGCTGCTCTCGGTGGACGGCGGCGTGTGCCCCAAGGACGGCGCCGCGCTGGCGTACGATCCCTGGAGCCCGGACGAGCACCGCTGTCCCGGGTGCGGCCAGACGTGGCGGAGCGAGCGCCACCACCGCCATTGGGCCAAGTTCCAGCATCTCTGGCTCGCCGAGCGGGCGGCGCAGCTCGCGATGCTTGCGGCGGTCGCCGATCATCCCGCGGCAGGGGCCCGCGCGGCGGAGATCCTCGCCACCTACGGGTCGCGCTACTGGCGGTATCCGAATCGCGACAACGTGCTGGGACCGAGCCGGCTCTTCTTCTCCACCTACCTCGAGTCAATCTGGCTGTGCAACTACCTCGCGGCGGCGATGCTGCTGCGCTCGGCTGACCGACTGGACGAAGCGCTCGCCAGGGCGGTCGGTCAGGTGGCCGACGAGGCCGCCAACCTGATCGGCGAGTACGATGAGGGCTTCTCGAACCGCCAGACTTGGAACAACGCGGCGCTCGCGGCGATCGCCGTCTGGTTCGAGGACCAGGAGCTGATGGAGCGGGCGGTCGAAAGTCGCACCGGTCTCGCGGCGCACCTGATGGGGGGGTTCCGGGGTGACGGGATGTGGTACGAGGGGGAGAACTACCACCTCTTCGCCCTGCGCGGCCTCCTCACCGGTGTCGCGTGGGCGCGCGCGGCGGGGATCGATCTCACGGCCGACGCCGCCCTCGCTGAGCGGCTCGGTCATGCGCTACTCGCGCCGGCCCGGACTGCGCTCCCGGATTTCACGTTCCCGGCGCGGAAAGATGCGCGGTTCGGGGTCTCCCTCGCGCAGCCGATGTATCTCGAAGGGTGGGAGGTGGGCCTGGGAATGCTGGGGAATGGGAAAAGGGGAAGGGGGAATGGGGAACTCGCAGCCTGGCTCAAGGCGCTCTACGCCCTGCCCGGGACGATCCCCGAACTATTCGAGTCGTATCTTCACCCGGCCCCGGCCCGCCCACATCCCACACCCCACACCCGACAGGATCTGTCCTGGTGGTCCCTGCTCGAAATGCTTCCGGAGCTTCCCGCTACAACACAGGAATGGAAGCCCGAGAGTGTACTGCTCGAGTCGCAAGGGCTGGCCGTCCTGCGCACCGGCGGCCGCTATGTGAGCCTCGAGTGTGGGCCCTCCGGCGGCGGGCACGGCCACCCCGACCGGCTGCACCTCACCCTTCACGCCGACGGCGTTCACTGGCTTCCGGATCTCGGCACGGGCTCCTACGTGTCGCGCGACCTCTTCTGGTACCGCTCGACGCTCGCGCACAACGCGCCACGGCTCGACGGGCAGTCGCAGCCCTCCGGCGACGGAGTGTGCGAGGCATTCGACGTCCAGGGCGGGTGGGGCTGGGTCCGCGGCCGGTTCGGGGACGTGCGTCGCACTGTCGTGTCGGGGCCCAGCTACGTCGTCGACCTGGTGGAGCTGACCGGGCGGGAGGATCGGCTGCTCGAACTCCCCTGGCATGTCACGGGAGACGCGGACGTAAGGAACCGCGGGCGATGGACGGCGGCCGATCTACAGGACGAGTTTGCGGACGCCGAGCAATTCGTCCCAGAAGCTCCGGGGCCGGTCCGCCTCGAGTCCTCGGCGCACGGCGCACGGCTCACGGCGCACTTCATCTTCGAGGGCGAGCTGCTGCGCGCAGCCGGGCCGGGGAGGCCGGGACACTCTGCAGAGGTCCCTGGCGGTCGCGGGAAACGGGAGACGTTCTACGTAGTCCGAGCTCGGGGACGCAACCTCCGGCTCCTCACCGTGCTCCAGCCTGCGCCTGAGCCTCACGTGCGCGCCGTCCGTCTCAAGGGCGATCTCATCGAAGTGGAGACCGCCAAGGGAGTGGAGCGCCACCAGATCGAGGGAGAAAGATGGCTCGTGGAGGCGGGCGGTGAGCGCGTGCGTCTCAGCGGTCGCCGGATCCCCGAGGTGCCGTTCAACCCGATGCTGCAGCTCGACCAGCTCGAGCGGGCCACGGGCGTGGCGCTGCACCTCGGTGGGGCTCCGGCGCTCGACGGGTCGCTCGACGGGTTCGACACGAGCGAGCCGCTCACCCTGGACCTCGAGGACCAGTACCGCCGCAGCGAGGAGGCCTACTCCGGGCCGGAGGACTTCTCTGCCCTGGCCTATGCGGGGTGGGACGATGAGGCGCTGTATCTCGCGGTCGAGGTCACGAAGCCCGACCTCTGCTTTCGTGCGGCCGACGCCCCTCCGCTGCGGCTCGACAACGAGCCGGACGATATCCACTCTGACGGTTTGCAGGTCTACGTAAAGGACCTAGAGCGTCCCGACGTCACGGGATTCCTGACCGTGCCCGACACGAACAGCCGTGGGTTGCGGGTGCGACGGGCGGGCAGGATGGCAGGGGATCCCCCCGCGGTGCGCGGTGCGTGGCAGCCCACCAACGCGGGTTATCGGGTAACCCTCGCCGTGGCCTGGCCGGAGTGGCACCGTGCGCACGTCGGCGGCCAAGTGGGGTTCGACCTTATCATTAACGAGATGCTCCCGGGCCGCGAGCGCCGCGCCGGTCAGCTCGCCTGGAGCGGCGGCGACGGGTGGGTGTGGCTCCGGGGGGACCGGCAGGATCCCGACAGAATCGGGATCTTGGAGCTCGTCGGATGAAACTGCGACGGACGAGATGACACTGGGACGGATTTTCGTCGTCCTCGATCACCCCCAGGACCTCGTCAACATTGCCCACGTGGTGCGGGCGATGAAGAATTTCGGCGTTAGGGACCTGCGGCTGGTCGCGCCGCGCGAGTACGACGCCGACCGGATCGCAGGCATCGCGCACAATACGGCCGACGTGTTGGCGCGCGTGCGAGTGTGCGGAGCGCTCGACGAGGCGATCGGCGGCTGCGTGCACGTGGTGGGGTTGACGGCGCGGGGACGCACGGCCAAGCGGAACCTCCAGCGCCCGCGCGAGGCCGCGGCCGAGATCCTGGGGCGCGCGGAGGCGGGGCCGGTGGCGCTGCTCTTCGGGCGCGAGGACAAAGGGCTTCCGAACGAAGCGCTCGACCGCTGTCACCGCGTGGTCACCATCCCTTCGAGCCCCGAGTACCCCTCCCTCAACCTTGGCCACGCCGTCATGCTGATGCTGTATGAGTTGGCCCTCGTGCGCGGGGCGGAGGGTCAGCCGTTCAAAGCGCCGCGGCGGCAGGCGGGCCCGGCCACGGGCGACGACATCGAACGGCTCGCTGCCGACGTGGAGCGGGCGCTCCGGGCGGTCGACTTTTTCAAGACGCGGTCCGCGGAGCGGGTGATGCGCACGGTGCGCGAGATCATCCACCGCGCGCCGCTGGACGAGCGCGAGGTGAAGCTGCTCCGCGCGATGGTGATCGAGGTCGTGAAATACGGTGAGCGACTGGCGCGTTCCCGGCTTCACGTCGACCGGTAGCAAGCGGCCCGACGCCCTGTTCGGGCCCGGTGAGCAGTCGGTGCCGACGCGGATGACCCGTGCCTCCGGGTGCCGGGTGTGGGATGCGGATGGCCGGGAGTACGTGGATTACGTGATGGCGCTCGGCGCCGTCGCGCTCGGGTATGGCCACCCCGCCGTGAACCAGGCCGCGCAGGAAGCGATTGCGGTGGGCGTCGTGGGGGCGCTGCCGCCCGTGCTGGAAGAAGAGCTGGCGGAGGCGCTGTGCCGGCGGCTGCCGTGGCTCGACCGCGTGCGATTCCTGAAGACGGGCGCCGAAGCCGTGGCGGCGGCCGTGCGGCTCGCGCGGGCCGCCACCGGCCGCGATCACGCGCTCGGATGCGGGTATCACGGTTGGCTCGACTGGTGCCAGGGTGGGGCGATGGCCGGAGTGCCGGCGGCGACGCGCCTGCTGTACGGCGAGCTGCCGTTCAACGATCCCGCGCGCGCGCGCGATCAGATCCGCGACCTGGGCGACCGGCTGGCCGTGGTGGTGGTAGAGCCCGTCATCGTTGCCGAGCCCAACCGTGAGTGGCTCGACGTGCTGCGCGCGGAGACCGAGCGGGTCGGGGCCGTCCTCGTGTTCGACGAGATCAAGACCGCCTTCCGGCTCGCGGTAGGCGGCGTCGCTGAGCGGTACGGCGTTGAGCCCGACCTGACGGTGCTCGGTAAGGCGCTCGCAAACGGGTTCCCGCTGGCCGTCGTGGGCGGGCGGGCGGACCTCATGGCCGGCGTGGCGCACACCTGGATCTCCTCGACTCTCGCCACCGAGGGCGTGGCGCTCGCCGCGGCGCGCGCGACGCTCGAGGTCTTCGAGCGGGACGACGTTTGCGCGCACCTCCACCGGGTGGGCACGCGCTTGCTGCACGGACTGCATCGGCTGCAGCACGCGTATCCCGCCGTGGTGTCGGGGATCGGCGGGATCGCCGAGATGTGCTTCCTGCATTACGTCAACGACGACCTGTCGCGGACGATGGCGGTCGAGTGCGCGAAGCGAGGGCTGCTGTTCAAGCGGACGGCGTACAACTTTGTTTCCCTGGCGCACGGTGATACGGATGTCGATATGACGTTGGGGGTACTTGAAGAAGTCCTGAAGGGGATACAGTGATGTGGTACGACGCTACGACGCTAGGACGCTACGTCATACGTTAGGCGTCGTACACCGTAGCGTCGTAGCGTCGCATGACTGAGATTACCCCATGCTCATCGACGTCCACGCTCACTTCTTTCACGACCGCACGCCCCGCGCCGACTGGCGCGAGCGCAACACGAGCCGACTACGTGCCGGGGAGAGAATCGGCATCACGATCCACGTGGCCTCGATCCTCGGGAGCTGGGGGCGGACGTCCCCCACCTACTTCCCGTCACCCGACGACATCACGCACGGGAACGACACCCTCCTCGCGCTGCAGCCGCAGCATCCGGACCGGATCCGCGGCTACGTCTGTGTCAACCCGAACTTCACGCACCACGCTGAAGCCGAAATCCGGCGCTGCCTCGCGGCCGGCCTGATCGGCATCAAGCTCGCGGCAAGCCGCCGCGCCGACGATCGACTGCTCGATCCCGTGTGCCGCCTGGCGCGCGAGTACCGGGTTCCGGTGCTGCACCACGTATGGCAGCACCGCCGCCGCGACTGGCCGGGGCAGGAAGCGTCGGACGCGGTCGAGTTGTGCGCCCTGGCGCGGCGCCATCCCGACGTGCGATTCATCCTCGCCCACATCGGCGGCGGGGGCGACTGGCAGCACTCGCTCGCCGCGGTTCGCGGCGTGCCGAACGTGTTCGTGGACCTCTCGGGGAGCGGCGTGGACGGTGGGATGCTCGAGGCGTGTCTCGCGACAGTCGGCGTCGAGCGTCTCCTGTGGGGCGCGGACCTCACGCTCGACACGGGTTGGGCCAAGCTGCGCTACCTCGCGCATCTCCTCGGCGCGGAGCAGCTGGCCGCCATACAGTGGAAGAACGCCGCCCGCATCTTTCCCTCGGGCGCGTTCCCCTCCGACTGATGCGCATCGACGTCAACGCCTTCCTCGGCGCCTACCCGTATCGCAAGGTCCCGGGCACCTCCCCCGAGGCCGTGCTCGCCGCGATGGACCGGGTCGGGATCGACGAGGCGTGGGTGACTCATCTCCCGAGTCTCTTCTGGCGCGCGCCCGCCGAGGGAAACGACTGGCTCTATGCAACCACGGCGGCCTATCCCCGGCTCAGGCCGGTGCCGGCGGTGCATCCGGGGCTTGCCGGCTGGGAGGAGGTGCTGAGCGTGGCCGCGACCCACGGCGTGCCCGCGGTCCGGTGTGATCCAACGTTCCTGGGCATTCACCCGGCGGGCGAGGAGATGCGCGTCCTCGTGGCTGCGTGCGGCACCGCGGGCCTCCCGCTGATGCTGGCGGTCCGGCTCGAGGACGGCCGCCAGCGCCATCCGAACGACGTCGCGCCCGAGCTACCGCCGGCCGCCGTGCGCGCCCTGATCCGCAGCGACACCGATGTCCGGCTCGTCGTGACCCACGCCGACCGCGGGTTCATCGAAGAGGTGCACTTCGGCTCGACGCCGGACGAGTCGGCGCGGATCTGGTGGGACATCTGCTGGATCTGGGGACCACCTGAAGACCACCTGGAGACGTTGGTGCGCACGATCGGGGTCCAGCGGTTCGTGTTCGGCACGGGAATGCCGCTCCGGATTCCTGAGAGCAGCGTCGCGAAGCTTGATTTGTTGGAGCTCACACCCGAGCAGCGGGCCGCCATCGAGTCCGAGAACGTCCGCGCGATCACCACGGCGTGAGCGTGTCCACCATTTCTTCCAAGCTGGCGTTGCAGCTGATCCCCGCCGTGCCGGTGCCGTTCCGCGGCACCATCCTCGCCGCCGACGTGCAGCGGGCCTACGCCGCCTGGATGGCGAGGCAACCCGTTGCGGGCGTGGCCGTCTGGGCGCACACCGGGCGGGGGCTGCATCTCTCGACGACCGAGCGGGAGCTCGTCCTCTCGACCTGGCGGCAAGCTCTGCCGGACAAGGTGCTCGTCGCGGGCGTGAGCAGCCTCGAAATGGCCCGCGAGGCGAAGCGGGGCGGGGCCGATGCCCTCCTGGTGTTCCCTCGTCCCGACGACCCGGTGACCTACCACGAGGCGCTCGGCCGGGAGCTTCCCGTGATCGCCTTCTATCTCTATGAGGCGGCGGGCGGTGTCCCCTATGATAACCAGACGCTCCACGCGATCCTCGCGCTGCCGAGGGTCCTCGGCATCAAGGTGGCGACCCTCGACTCGGTGATGACCTTCCAGCGGATTGCCGGACTGATGCGCGTCTACCCCGAGAAGCTCCTCATCACGGGCGAGGACCGGTTCCTCGGCTATTCGCTGACGATGGGCGCGCGGGCCGCACTCATCGGGATGGGCGCCGCGCTCACGGATCTGCAGACGGCGCTGCTTCGGGCGTTCCGCATGGGCGACTTCGGGCGGTTCGTGCGGCTCTCCGGCATCTGCGACCACTTCGCCGAGGCCACCTTCGTACCGCCGATGGAGGGCTATATCCGGCGGATGCTCTGGGCGCTGGCGGCCGATCGCGTCATCCCGGACGACGCCTGCGACGATCCCTGGGGCCCGCCGCTCGACCCGGCGGAGCGCGAGGCGGTGATCCTTGCGGTGCGGGATGCGCGCGCAGCTCGCGCGTGACTTCGAGCGCTTCGCGCGCGAGTGGCCCCGCGAGTTTCCGGCGCACGTCCGCGACACCTATCAGATCAACCTCACGGCGCGGTATCTCGGGGAGACGATCCCCCACCCGATTGGGAAGGGCTCCGGCCAGCTGTCGCTGAACCAGGGCCAGCTCGAGAGCGATGCCGAGGCGGGGCTCGCCTTCGCCGTCCTGAAGACGGTGATCGCCCAGGACGAAGCCGGCGCGCAAACGATGGCCGCTTGGGCGATCCACGAGACGAAGATGACGATCGAGCGGCGGACCTCGGTTTCGCGGAAGCAAGGGTGGACTGTCACCTGGAAGGGACGCGGCTGGGACCGTTCGCTCGAGGAGTATCGCGCGCTGGTGCGCGCGGGACGCGACCTGACGCACGCCGGCCGACTGCTCGTCGTGCCGTCGGTCAAGTACCACCTCCCGCGGCTGGGTGAGCCGTTTCGCGATGCCGAGTACCGTTACACCACGGGGGCGCTGGCCCAGGCGTGGGGAGAAGCGCCGCTGCTCCTCGAGAAGGACTTCTCGCCGACTCTCGCCGGCGACGCGCTCGCGGAGACCAAGGCGCAGATCCTGCGGTGGCTGCGGGAAGTGCCCGAGCACATCCGCGCCGCCGCTCCGAACGGCGTCCGCCTGGCGATGAAGCTGATGAACGCCCGCTTCGACGACGGCTTCCAGCTGGAGATGATGGCGGGGGCCTCCGGGGCTGACACTCGGGTCTGCTTCAACCGGCTGTTCGACGTGGAGCGAGGAGTGGCGTATGGGGGGTGGGATTTGAGCGAGAGGAACTTGAGAGTCCTCTCGCAACTCGCCCCACGCTCACGGCCACTATGTGGGACCGGGAATATTTGCTCGGGAGCCGTGCTTCTCGAATATGCGAAATGCGGGTGCGAAAGTGTTCAGCTCCATACGTTCTTTCAGCTCCCACTCGAGGAATACCCGGCCACGCGAGGCTCCCGCACCGCGCGGGCAATGCACGCGCTGTACTTTCACCCGCAGGACGGGGTGATCGCCGGGCTGCTGGACTTGGCGGCCCTCGGGGCGCTCGAACGGCGGGGCGGGGAGCTGCATTTCCTGGACTTGGTGGCTGGTGCGCATCGCGCGGGTTGAACTGTACGAGCTGATCCTCGCGCTCGTCGAGCCGTTCATCATCGCGAGCGGCGCGATCACCGAGCGGCGCTCACTCGTCGCGGTGCTGCACGACGATTCCGGCCACGTTGGCTACGGAGAGTCTCCGCCGTTAGAGCTACCTTTCTACTCCGAAGAGACTCTTGCGAGCGCCCGCGACCTGCTGGAGCGGGTCCTGATTCCCCGCGTGACGGGGCAGGCATTCCAGTCGCCGGGAGTGCTCGACGCCCACCTGCGCGATGGCGTGCGTGGCAACCCATTCGCGCGGAGCGCCCTCGAAACCGCCGCCTGGGATCTCGAAGCCCATGTCCGGGCCACCGGGCTCGCCGCCCTGCTCGCCGAGCGGCTGGGCGTGCGCCCGGCTGCGGCCGTGCCGTGCGGTGTCGCCCTCGGCATCCCGCGGGACCTCAAGCCGGAGACGCTGACCCGCTGGGTCGTGGAGGCGCTCGAGCGGGGCTACCGCCGGGTGAAGATCAAGGTGATGCCGGAGTGGGACGCGGTCGCCGTGCGTGCCGCGCGGGAGGGCATGGTGGGAAGCGACCTGCCGCTCACGGTGGACGCGAACGGCGCCTACGAGTGGCCGACGCACGAGCGAAATCTCCGCGCCCTCGATGACGCGGGCCTGCTCTACATCGAACAGCCGCTTGCGCCCGAGGAGCTTGTGGGGCACGCCCGGCTCGCCCGGGAGCTGAGGACCCCGCTCTGCCTCGACGAAACGCTGCGGAGCGCCACCGTCGCGCGGCAAGTGATGGAGCTCGAGGGGCCGAAGGTCTGGAACATCAAGGTGCATCGCGTCGGCGGGCTGACGGAGGTGTGCCGCATCTACCGGATCGCGGAGCAGTACGGCGCCGAGCTGTGGGCGGGGACGATGCCCGAGTCGGGGATCGGCTCCCAAGCCGGCCTCGCAGCGGCAGCCCTACCGCTGTTCGTGTATCCGTCGGACCTCGAGCCGAGCGTGCGCTGGTTCGGCCGCAACGCCGACGTCATCAAGCTCACGATGGGGAAGGACGGCCGGATGGCGGTGCCAGACGCGTCGTGCGGCCGCCTGCTCGACGCCGGCCGGTTTCGCGCCGCCACGCGGCGGCTCGTGTGAGAGCGGATGGCGCGGTGTGCTCCCAACCCGTTGTGCGGCCGTGGGATGCCCCGGGCCATTGACCGGGCCGCTAGTATTGGTCGCGTCTCTCCGACACTGGCGATGAGCACACCACCCGACGCGTATTGGGCGACCAACCTCTATCTCGACCCGCGCCTGCGGCCCAAGGTGGACGCGCCGGCTCGGGACTTGCCGCAGCGGGCGGCGCGGCGCTTCAAAAAGGCCCGGGAGGGCATTCGGGCGCTGCAGCACGTCACCGAGCAGGTAGTCTTTCTGGGCACGACATGGAAGTGGGTCTGGATGTACGAGGTCGGGGGCCGCAAGCTCGGCTACCTCCATCCGATGGAATCGGGAGTGAGCGGCACGTTCGTCCTCACCGAGGCGGAAGAACGGGAACTGGTGCTGGCCGACGGTCTGCCCCGATCCATCAAGGCCGCCGTCAAGAGCGGGGAGATCCACAATGCAGTGCGGTGGTGCTGGATGGAGTTCCCGGATCTCGATGCGGTGTCGGCGTTCGTCGACGTCATCCGACTGAAGCACCAATTCCTGGCTCGACCCGAATAGCGCCCCTACTTGTGCGGGCTTCCCCGCCGGCGCTACATTCTGGCGCCCGCAACTCGTTGCCGCACAATACCGAACTGACAGCTTCGCCATCGAGGCCGACGCATTGATGACGAAACGATGTGGTAGGCTGGCGGCCGGGATCGCCTGCTCGCTTGGCCTCGCGATCCCGGCCGCCGCGCAAACCAACCCGACGCAGCCGCCCGCCAGCGTTCCCGTCATCCGCGACACGGGGGATCTTGCTGGACCCCGCCAGCCGATCTTCTTTCGCCACGACGTTCACGCCGGGAAGGATCAGATCCCGTGCCTGTACTGCCATTCCTCGGTGGCCGTGTCGAGCGAGCCCGGGATCCCGTCGCTGCAGACCTGCATGGGCTGCCACCAGATCATCGGCGGCTCCACTGACTCGCATCGCGCCGAGATCCAGAAGGTCCGCACAGCCTGGGCGGACCGGAAGCCGCCCGAATGGATCCGCATTCATGCGCTTCCCGGTTTCGCGCGCTTCCCGCACATGCGTCACATCAAGCGGTTGGGGGAAAAGAGCTGCTTCCGCTGTCACGGCGACGTTGCGACCATGCCCCAGGTCTACCAGGCAACCACCCTCAAGATGGGGTGGTGCATTCGGTGTCACGTGCAGAACAACGTGAGTCGCGACTGTCTGGTATGTCACTACTAGGGCGGGGCCAAGGACGCATATGGGCGACGGGATGAATCGGCGGCGGTTCCTCAAGGTCCTCGGCGTGACCGGCGGCGGTACCGCGGCGCTGTCCGCGTGCGGCATCGGGCCGGAGCCTACTGAGAAGCTGATCCCGTATCTGATTCCGCCCGAGGATCAGATCCCGGGCGTAGCGACCTACTACGCCTCGACCTGCCGCGAGTGCGCGGCGGGGTGCGGCATCCATGTGCGCGTGCGGGAAGGTCGCGCCGTGAAGATCGAGGGCAACCCCGAGTCGCCGGTGAACCGCGGCCGGCTGTGCGCGCGCGGTCAGGCGGCGCTCCAAGGGCTCTACAACCCCGACCGGGTCCCCGGCCCAATGGCGCGGAACGCCGTGGGCCAGCTCGAGCCGATTTCCTGGGACGATGGCGTCGCGCGACTCGCCGCCAAGGTACGCGAGGCGCAAGGGAAGGGCATCGTCTTCGTCACCGCCCATGAGCCGTCGAGCTTCGGCGACCTGGTGGACGAGTGGATGCAGGTGGTGGGCGGAAGACGCGTCAGCTACGAGCCGTTCGCCTTCGAAGCGCTGCGCGAGGGGAACCGCCTCGCGTTCGGCAGCCCGGCCGTCCCCTCGTACGATTTCGCCAACGCGAAGTACGTTGTGTCGTTCGGCGCCGACTTCCTCGACACCTGGCTCTCGCCGGTCGGGTTCCAGAACGGCTTCGCCCGCGCCCACAGCTTCCAGGCGGGGCGCGACGCCTCCATGGCGAAGTTCGTGTACGTCGGGCCGCGGATGTCGCTCACCGGGATGAACGCCGACGAGTTCTTGGCGGTGGCGCCGGGCACCGAGGGGCTGCTCGCGCTCGCGATGGCCCAGGTCATGGTGAGCCGCCGTCTGGCGCCGGTACCGACCGACGCGGCACGCCTGGGGGACCTGCTGGGGCGCCACACGCCAGCGGCGGTGGCGGAGGCCGTGGGGATCGAGGCGCAAGTGATCGAGCGCTTGTCACGGGAGTTCGCGGGCTCGGGCGCCGGGTTGGCGGTGGCCGGCGGGATGGCGGCCCATTACCCGAACGGCGCCGAGATCGTCGCCGCGGTCAACATCCTGAATTACGTCGCGGGCGCGGTCGGCAAGACCGTGAAGTTCGGTCCCGACCTGTCGCTGGACGGGGGCAGGGCCGGCGCGTTCCGCGACATGGCGGCGCTTCAGGCCGACATGGCGGCGGGGAGGGTGGCGCTGCTCCTCGTCCACGGCGCCAACCCCGTGCACTCGATGGGTGGCGGGTTCGCGCAGGCGTGGGGCAAGCTGGGGTTCAGAGTCTCCTTCTCCCCGTACCTCGACGAGACCGCGGCCGCGGCCGATCTCGTGCTCCCCGATCTCCACCCGCTGGAGCAATGGAACGATTCTCGACCGCGCGTCGGCGTGTACGCGCTGCAACAGCCGGTGGTGCAGCCGGTGTTCCAGAACACGCGTCACGCCGGCGACGTGCTGCTGCGCGTGACGGGGAAGCCGGGCACCTTCAAGGACTACCTGCAGGACCGCTGGCGCGAGCTGCACAAGCGCTTCGGCGGCGGGAAGAGCTTCGAGGATTTCTGGGAGCAGGCGCTGCAGCACGGCGGGCTGTACGGCGACGCGCCGGCGCGCCCGGTGCGACTCGGTCCGGATGCCGCGAAGCTCGGGGCGGCGCTCGCCGCGCCGGCGTTCGAGGATCCGCAGCAGCGGCCGGTGGCGGTCGTCTTCCCGCATCCGGTCCTGCACGACGGCCGCGGCGCCAATAAGCCGTGGCTCCAGGAGCTGCCGGATCCGGTCTCGAAGGTCACCTGGCACGGCTGGGTGGAGGTCCATCCTCGGACGGCCGCACAGTGGAGTCTCGCGAACGGCGACATCCTGCGACTGACGTCGCCGTTCGGCGCGGTGCTCGCGCCGGTCTGGATCACGCCCACCGTGCGGCCGATGGTGCTGGCCCTCCCGACGGGGCAGGGCCACGCCGCCTACGGCCGTTACGCGCAGGGCCGTTCCTTCAACGCCTTCGACCTGCTCGATGCCAAGGCCAACGCCTACGGCGGCAGGACGTTCGCGGTACCCGTCGAAGTAGCGACGACCGGCGAGCACCGCCGCCTGGCGACCGTCGAGGGCAGCCCACGCGAGAACGGCAAGGGAAGCGTCGAGGTCCTGCCGTTTGCCCAAGCGAAGGAGCTATCCGCGGGCGCGCACCCGTTCGAGCACGAGGAGTTCCCGGACTACGCCAAGAGCGCCGAAGAGGGCTGGGCAGAGTCGCAGCACCGCAAGGCCGAGCTCGGTGACTACGCGGGTGAGCAGCCGCGCTGGGCGATGGCGATCGACCTCACCAAGTGCACCGGCTGCTCGGCGTGCGTCACGGCGTGTTACGCCGAGAACAACATCGCCACGGTAGGCGAGGAGCTGGTAACCCGCGGCCGCGAGATGAGCTGGCTGCGGATCGAGCGCTACTGGCGTACGAGTGACAACGATGAGGCGCTCGGCGCGATCAACTCGCCGATGCTGTGCCAACACTGCGGCAACGCGCCGTGCGAGCCGGTGTGCCCGGTGTACGCGGCGTATCACACTCCCGACGGCCTCAATGGACAAGTCTACAACCGCTGCGTGGGCACGCGCTACTGCGCCAACAACTG
>JACOVF010000094.1 GCA_016177465.1 Gemmatimonadota bacterium | reverse complement strand
TGCCGCGTACCACCTGGGCGGACCCTGCGGCGTACGACGCGCAGGCCGCGCGGCTGGCGGCGCTGTTCCGGCAGAATTTCCAACAGTTCGCCGACCAGGTACACGAAGCGGTGCGGGCCGCGGGACCGCGGTGAGCGAACGGGGAACGGGAAGCGAGAAACGGGAAGCGACCGCAGCAACGCCGTTTCCCGTTGCCCGTTTCCCGCTTCCCGGCCTCGAAGTCATCCGTGACCCGCTCTGGAACAACATCCGCCTAGAGGACGAGGCGCTGGCCGTCGTAGACACCCCCGAGGTCCAGCGCCTCCGTTACGTCCGCCAGTTGGGCCACGCCTTCCTGGTCTACCCCGGTGCAACGCACACGCGCTTCGAGCACGCGCTGGGGGCCTACCATCTGGCGCGGCGGGTGCTCGTCCAGCTCGAGGAGACGGACGGCGGGGCGCTGCTCGACCCCGCCGAGGCACGGCGGGTGCGGCTGGCGGCGCTGCTGCACGACATCGGGCACTATCCCTTTTCCCACGCGCTCGAGGAAGCAGGCCTCCCCCGCCACGAAGAGCTGGCGGAGCGGCATCTCGCGACCGGAGACCTGGCCAGGGTCCTGGACCAGATCGGCGTCTCCCCCGCTGAGCTGCTGACCCTGATCCGGGGGTCGAGCCGCGCGCCGCTCGCCGGTGTCGTCTCGGGCTCTCTCGACGTGGACAAGCTCGATTACCTCTCGCGCGACGCCATGATGTGCGGCGTGCCCTACGGGAGGGTCGATGTCGACCGGCTATTGACGTCGCTCACGCTCGCCCCGGCGCCCGGCGGACCCGTGCTGGCCCTGCATGAGAAAGGGCTCGCGGCGCTCGAGTCGCTGCTCTTCGCCAAGTACCAGATGTACCGTAATGTCTACTGGCACCACGCGGTGCGCAGCGCCACGGCCATGTTCAAGCGGCTGGTGCGCCGCGCGATCGCCACCAACCAGATCCGGGCCGCCGACCTCGCGGTCGCGACGGATGACGGGCTGATCCACGAGCTGCAGCAGCGCGACGCCACGGGCCTGGCCCGCGCCCTGCGGGACCGCCGCCTCGCCAAGCGGGCGCTCGACATCCCCGCCACGGCGCTCCCCACCGACACGCCCGACTGGCCCGCTACGGACCCCGATCTGCTCGAGCTGGTGGAAGACGGCCTCGCGAAGGACGTCGGGCTCGAGCCCGCGGAGCTGTTCCTCGATTTCCCCGCCAAGCCGGACATGCTCACCATGGATCTACCGGTCCTCAGGCGGGACGGGACCAGCGAACCAAGCCTCGGCCTGCCGCGCGTCGGCGGGGAGCTGATCCGCTCGGCCCGCCGGCTGCGGGTGTTCGTGCTCCGGCCGGCGACGGTGCCGGAGAAGCTGGTGGTGGAGCTGGTGCTGCTGTCGAGGGAGGAAGCGGCGCGCCGAGTGTGCGAGTAACCCTCACCGCGGCCGCGGGATGCCCGGCTGGGTCGGTTGGTCCGAGTCGGGGGCTGGGGACGGGGCCTCGATCGAATCGATCCGCACGATGATCGCGGTGATGTTGTCGAGCCCGCCGTGGCGGTTGGCCTCGGCGATGAGCGCGTCCACCTGCTCCTGCGGCTGGCGATCGGGGGAGAGAACCTCGCCCAGCTGGTAATCCTCGAGCATCCCCGTCAGGCCATCCGAGGCGAGCAGAAACAGGTCGTGCTGCTTCGCGGTGCCGACGTAAATGTCGGGGACCACATCGCTGTTCGCCCCGACGCACCGCGTGATGACGTTGCTGTACGGGTGGGCGCGCGCCTGCTCCGGGGTGAGATATCCGGCGTCCACCTGCTCCTGAACGTAGGAATGGTCCTTGGTGATTTGGGTGAGCTTCTCTCCCCGCAACAGATAGCCGCGGCTGTCGCCCACCTGGCCGATGAGGAACCGCCCCCCGTACAATACGAGCGCGGTCACGGTGGTCCCCATCCCGCGTTTGTCGTGCTCGGTGAGCGTGCGCTGGAAGATGGCGCCGTTCGCGGCGCGGATCGACTGGCGCATCCGCTCCGCGACGTGGTCGTCGTCGAGCCCGCGGAGCGAGCCCAGCTCCCGCGCCACGAACCGCACCGCCATCTCGCTCGCCACTTCGCCCGCTGCGTGGCCGCCCATCCCGTCGGCTACCACGAAAACTCCGCGGTCGGGAATCATGAGGTAGCTGTCCTCATTCCCCGACCGGATGATCCCGACGTCGGTGCGGCCCGCGCAGGTAATGTGCACGATATCCGTTAGGCGAAGATCCAGTACACGAACGCCGCCGTCCCCAGCAGGAGCACGATCGCGCTCGCCCCGCACCCCTTCCCTTTCTTCTCGGGAGCCGGTGCCGCCGCGCGCCTGGGCTGCGGCTTGGGCGCTGGCATGGCGGGCCGCGGAGCGGCCGGGACCGGTGCGGGGGGCGCGGGGGGCGCGGGGGGCGCGGGCGGCGCGGGCGGCACCGGGGCCGCCGCAGCCGGCTTGGCCGGTGGCTCTGGGAATCTCATCGCCTGAATCATCTTGGTGCCGCCGCCCTTGGCGACGCCCAGCGAGTCGTCGGTCGGGTCGAAGATCGCCGACACGTCGCCGAAGCGAACACTGGCGCCGGGGGCGAGCGTCGCTTCGCCCTGCACCCGCTCACCGTCCACGAAGCAGCCGTTGGTCGAGTCGAGGTCCACCAGCACCCAGATGCCCTCGCGCCGCTGCAGCTTGGCGTGCGCGGTGGAGATCGACTCGTCCGGGATGACCAGGTCGTTGTAGTCGGCGCGGCCGATGTTGACGATCGGCGTCTTCACCGGCAGGCGTTGCCCCTTGAGCCCCCCAGTCCGGATGAGAAACGTGCCCAGCACGCTGGAGGCGCGCGGCGCCGGCCTGCCGGGCGGCATCGACGGCTCGGTGGCCGCCTCTACTCCAGGCACCGCGTGCATCGTGGGCTGCAGCTGCGCGCCCGCCCCGGGCGGTGGCGGTGCGCTCGGGGCGGGCGCCTTGGGAGGCGGCGGAGCCCCCGGAGCCGCCGGCGCGCTCGGGGCCGGTCCGGCTGGAGAACTGGCGGCCGCGGCCGGCGCCACGTCCGCGTAAAAACGGAAGCTCTCCTCGCCGATACGGATCACGTCAGCCCGCGCCAGCAGCCGCTGGCCCTGCACTCGCTCCTCGTTGACGAAGGTGCCGTTGGTGCTCGAGTCGACGATCAAGTAGCCCTTCGGGGTCTGCATGATCTCCGCGTGGCGCCGCGAGACGTCCTTCCCCGGCACCACCACGTCGCATCCGGCCTCGCGCCCGAACACGAGCGAAGTCCCCGTGATGGCGTACTCCCGCCCGTCGGTGAGGCACACCACGCGGCCCCCGGTGTTGGCGGTCGGCTTCCCCGCCGCCTTGATCTCGGCTTTCGCCGCCGCGGCGGCCTGCTGGAGATTGACGGCCTGCACGTACTGGGTGCTGCCGCTACGCCGCTCGTCTACGAACGTCAGCTCGTGGCCGCCGACTTCGACTTTGTCGCCGTGCAGCAACGGCGTGGGCTCGGCGCCCAGGCGGACGCCATTGATCAACACCTCAGCCGCAGGATCGGCCTTGCGGATGGCCACCTGCCCGTCGGGGAGCCCTTGGAGGATCGCGTGCTTCGGGAGAACCCCGGCGCCCGTCAGAGTGATCGAACAGGCGGCGTCGCTCCCCAAGAGCACTTCGCCCGCCGGGATGGTGAACTTTTTTGCGCCCCACTCGAGTAATGCCATCAGTCTCCCATTGGTCAGGTCGGCCAGGCCGGAAATTACGCCCGGGGCCGTAACCGCGCAAGGAAACACGGGTTACACCGCCACGGCTGCTTCCTTCCCGATCAGCCCGCGCCGCATCCAGTACCAAAACAGTGCCGACCCGGTGATCACGGTCGCGTAACTGTTGATGAACCGCCAGATGAGGATGTAGCTCGGCGTCAGCACCCGCGGCACGTAGATCGACATCACTGCGGCCGAGATCAGCTCCGCGAGCCCTGAGGCACCGGGCGTCGGTGCGAAATAGAGCAGAAAGCTGATGAAAGTCTGGAGCAGCAGGATGTCGTAGAAGTTCGCCTCAATCCCCAGGGCCTTCAGCGTGACGAACCCGGCCAGCAGCTTGTTGGCGTGCGACGGTCCCGAAATGATGGTCGCCAGCAGCAGCGTCAGCAGGCCCTTGGAGCTGCCGAACGCGACCATGCAGTCGTGGGCGCGGTCGATGCCCGCCGTGAGCAGCTCCATCCGCGCGCCGACCGAGGCGCTGCGCCGACCAATATGGACCGCCGCCCAGTGCACGAGGTTGCGGACCGCCCGGGGAAATATGATCGCCGCGAACATCGCGATCCCGATCAGGACGAAGACGCCAAGGCTCGTCTTGAAGAGGTCGTACAGGGTGATGCCGAGCACCACGCCATGCCGCTCGAGCGACCGGCCCGCCCCGAAGACGATGGCGAGCGGCCCCGCAATCGCGAAGAATGCGACGGTGGCCACGAAGGTGATGAACACCGACGTCATCGCCTCGGGGATTCGCACACCCCCCTTGGTCATACGCCAAATGCTGATGGGGGAGGATCCGGACTGGAATGGCGTCAGGTAAGCGGCCCAGGCCCCCATCCCGCCTGCCAGGATCATGTGGCGGAGGCGGACGCCGGGGTGCACGTGGCGGGTCACGACCCAGAGGCGGAAGCCGCCTCCCACCCAGTCCATCGACGCGAGTGCCAGCCCGATGGCGAGCCATCCCCAGTGGATGTGGAGCAGGGCGTGGACGAACGCCCCGAAGTTGTTGCCGTAGAAGAGGAGGCCGGCGACGCCGGTCACCGAGATGAGGGCGAAGAGCTCCAGGCCGCGGCGGAGGAGCCGCGGGGTCAGGGCGAGGGGCACGGGGCGAAATTAACCGGGACGGGGGCAGCGGGAAGGGGGAAGGGTGGTCCGGGCTCTGACCCGTTATGTTACGGGGTTATGCGCGCCCCTCCCGACCGGATCGTCATCCGCAACGCGAGACAACACAACCTGAAGGGGATCACGGTGGAGCTGCCGCGGCGCGCCTTCACCGTGATCACCGGGCCGTCGGGCTCCGGCAAGAGCTCCCTCGCCTTCGACACCCTCTACGCCGAGGGCCAGCGGCGCTATATCGAGTCGCTCTCCACCTACGCCAAGCAGTTCCTTGAGCGGATGCCGAAGCCCCTGGTGGACGCGATCGAGGGCATGTCGCCGTCCGTGGCAATCGAGCAGAAGAACCCCACCACCTCGAGCCGCTCCACAGTGGGCACGGCGACCGAGATCTACGACTTCCTGCGCCTGTTGTGGGCCCGGGTCGGGACGCCGTACTGCCGGAGCTGCGGCGCGGTCGTCAAGACGGATACGGTGCAGGGGGTGGTGGACGATGTGATTGCGGAATGCGGAATGCGGACTGCGGAATTGCAGGGGCAGGTCGTGGTCGCGTTCCCGCTTCCTCCGTCGGCGCACCGCCCTGACGTGGAGGTGGCGTCGCAGCTGCGCGCAGCGGGGTTCGTGCGCGCGCAGGCGGACGGCGCGCTGCTCCGGCTCGACGAGCCCGACGCCGAGCGGCGCGTCCGGGAAGCGCGCGAAGTGCTGGTGATCGTGGACCGCCTGGCCGCGACCGAGGCGAGCCGCGGGCGGCTGGCGGACGCCGTGGCGACCGCCTTCAATGAGGGCGAGGGCGTCGCCGTGGCGCTCACCAACGGGCACCGCCGCCGCTTCTCCGCGCACCCCACCTGCTCGGCGTGCGGCACCCCCGCGCCCGTGCTCGCCCCTTCCCTCTTTTCGTTCAATAACCCCCGCGGCGCCTGCTCCGGCTGCAACGGCTTCGGCGCGGTACTCGAGTACGACGAGTCGCTCATCGTGCCGAACCCCGGGCGGACGCTGGCCGAGGGGGCGCTCGACCCCTGGACCAAGCCGCGCTACGAGGGCCGCCGCCGCCTCCTGAAAGAGACGGCGCGGGCGCGGACGATCCCGCTCGACCTCCCATGGCGCGACCTCCCCGCCACGGACCGGCAGTTTCTCCTCCACGGATCGGCCGGCCGCTACCTCGGAATCTTCCCGTTCCTGCGGCGGCTCGAGGAAAAGCGCTACAAGCAGTACATCCGCGTCTTCCTACGGCAGTACCAGCTGGCCAAGACCTGTCCCGCCTGCGGCGGCGCGCGGCTCAAGCCCGAAGCCCTCTCCGTGCACGTGGGCCACCAGACGATCGCCGAGGTCGCCGCGCGCACGGCGGAGGAACTGCTCGCCTGGGTGCGCGGGTTGGAGCTGTCGGCGTTCCAGCGGGCCGTCGCCGAGCACATCCTGCGCGAGCTGACGGCGCGCTTGTCGTTCGTGACCGACGTGGGGCTGGGGTACCTCACCCTCGACCGCCAGACCCGCACCCTCTCGGGCGGCGAGGCGCAGCGCATCGCACTGTCAAACGCCCTCGGCTCGCACCTGGTGGACACGACCTACGTGCTCGACGAGCCGACGATCGGCCTGCACGCCGCCGACACCGACCGGCTGCTGACGCTGCTGCGGCGCCTGTCCGACGCGGGGAACACCGTCGTCGTCGTGGAACACGACCCGGCCGCAATGCGCGCCGCCGACTACATGGTCGAGCTGGGGCCGGGGAGCGGCGAGCGGGGCGGCTCCCTCGTCTATCAGGGCCCCGCCGCCCAGGTGCGCGAAGCGGGGACGCTCACCGGTCAATACCTGCGTGGCGAGAAGCGCATCGGGGTGCCGTCGGCCCGGCGCCCCGCCCTGCGCCGGCTGCGGCTGAAAGGGGCGCGGCTCCACAACCTCCGCGGCGTGGACGTGCAGATCCCGCTCCACACCCTGACCGCTGTGGCGGGCGTTTCGGGCTCAGGCAAGTCCACGCTGGTGCACGACGTGCTGTACCGCCAGCTCGAAGCCCGCCTCCAGGGCGCGCACAGCGCCAAGGAGCACCTCGGGGAGCCGGTGGGTGAGGTGGAGGCGCTGGACGGGTGGCAGCAGCTTGCGGACGTGGTGCTGATCGACCAGGCGCCGATCGGCCGCACTCCGCGCTCCAACCCGATCACGTACGTGAAGGCGTTCGACGAGCTGCGGGAGCTGTTCGCCGCCCAGCCGCTCGCCCGCGAGCGCCGCTACACGCCGAGCACCTTCTCGTTCAACGTCGCTGGGGGGCGGTGCGAGGCGTGCGAAGGCGCCGGCGCGGTGCTGATCGAGATGGTGTTCCTTGCGAACGTCTTCGTTCCCTGCGAGCAGTGCGGCGGCAAGCGGTTCAAACGCGAGGTGCTCGACGTCAAGGTCAAGGGGTGCTCAATCTCCGACATGCTGGAGTGGACCGTGGATGAGGCGATTCAGCGACTCCACCACCAGCCCCGCCTGGGGCGCGCGCTGTGGCAGCTGCAGCAGGTGGGCCTCGGCTACCTGCGGCTCGGCCAGCCGGCGACCACCCTCTCGGGCGGCGAGGCCCAGCGTCTGATGATCGCACGCGAGCTGTCGCTCGCCGCGGGCACCCGCACCCACGGCGGCGGCGGGCGCAAACTGTACATCCTGGACGAGCCCACCACCGGGCTCCACCTCGACGACGTCCGCACACTGTGCCGAGTGCTGGACCGGCTGGTGGACGCCGGCCACACCGTGCTCGTGATCGAACATCACCTCGACGTCATCAAGCGCGCCGACTGGGTGATCGACCTCGGCCCAGGCGCTGGCGACCAGGGCGGCCGAGTCGTGGCCGCGGGCACGCCGGAGGACGTGGCCGGCAACTCCGAATCGGTGACGGGACGCTACCTGCGGGACCTCACCTGACCCCGCGCCGCGCCGACCTGCAGCTCATTGCCGCCTGCTTTCTCTGGGGCGTGAGCTTCGTGATCGTGAAGAACGCGCTGGCGGCGGCCACGCCGCTGGCGTTCGTGGCGACGCGCTTCGCCCTCGCCGCCCTCGTCCTGGCACCGTTCGCACGGCTGGGCGCCCGGTTCACCCGTGACGAGATTCTCGCGGGCGGGCTGCTCGCGGCCCTCCTGGGCGTGGGCTTCACCGCCCAGACCGCGGGGCTCGTCTACACCACACCGTCGCGCTCGGCGTTCATCGTGGCGATCTCCTCGGTCCTCGCGCCGGTGATCGCTGTGGCGGTCCTGCGGGAGCGACCGCGCGCCACGCTCGTCTTGGCGATCCTGCTCGCCGGCATCGGCACGTACCTGCTCACCGCCCCCGAGGGCGGCGGGCTCAACCGCGGGGACCTGCTCACGCTGATCACCGCCGTCGTGTTCGGCGGCCAGATTGTGGCGATCGCGGCGCTGTCGGGTCGCTTCGACCAGGTCCGCCTGGTGTGGTTGCAGGTGGCGGGCACCGCCGTGCTCGGCACCGGTGGGACCCTGTTGCTCGAGCGCCCGCGCATCGAGTGGAGCAGCGAGCTCGGGGGCGCGCTTGCGTTCACGGCTGTGGGTGCCACCGTGGTCGCGCTGCTGTGGCAGATCCAAGCGCAGCGCCACATGTCCTCGGCGCGAGCCGCCCTACTCTTTTGCTCCGAGACCCTGTTCGCCGCGGCCACGTCCTGGCTCTGGCTGGGCGAGCGGCTGTCGGCGCTGCAGTGGGTCGGCGGGGGGCTGATACTGGGAGGGATGGTGGTGGCGGAATTGCCGACGCCACGACGCTACGACGCCAAGGTGCACGTGGAATCGCCGTGACAGTGGCGTGGAACCTGGCGCCGTGGCGTCTTGGCGTCGTGGCATCGCCATTCTATATTCCGCGGTCTTCCCGAGTAGCTCAGTTGGTAGAGCAGCCGGCTGTTAACCGGCGGGTCGCAGGTTCGAGTCCTGCCTCGGGAGCTGGCAAGCCAGTGAAGAACAGCTCCCCAGGGGCCCCACGCTCACGCATGGGGCCCCTGCATGTTTCCCGCCCCAGCTCGCGCTCTTTCGA
>JACOVF010000077.1 GCA_016177465.1 Gemmatimonadota bacterium | reverse complement strand
GCCGAGGGAGACCAGCACGCCGATGGGCTGCGCGCCGTCGGCGGCGAGGTCGGACAGGGCGGCCGCCCCCGACCGCCACCCGATCTCCTCGTAGGACAGCCAATCGGTGCGGAAGTGAACGCCCTCGAGGCTCACGTCGATGCTCGCCGCAAGCGTGGTGTTGGCAACGGGCACGAGGGCGCAATCGTCGCCCAGCTCGGCCGCCGCGCCGCCCAGCCGGGCGATGATGCCCCGAATGTGGTCGAACTCTGTGCCGGGCCCGAGCTCGAGATGACGCGCCCCCCGGCTCATCGGTCGAGCGCCGCCGCGCGGCTGAAGCGTACCAGCCCACTGTCGGTGGCCACCCACAGGTACGTGGCGTCCACCGCGATATCGCGCACCGGCCCCGGGATATCCCCGGGGACGCGCAGCGTCCGGAAGGTGGACCGCGCGATGTTCCAGAAGGCAAGCCCCATCGTTCCTCCCACCCAGACACCGCCTTCGTCGGCCGCGAGGGACGTGATCCGCCCCAGGTCGCCGCGCGGCCGCAGCGCGGTCCAAACGGTCGAGGCCGGGTTCCGCCACGCGAGCTGATCGGGCGTGGCGGCGATGAGCGAGTCGCGCACCCGGACGAGCGCGACGATCGGCCCGCGCAACGCCGGCTGCGCGGCCACGTCCGGCGGGATCACCGCCGTGGCGGCCCCCGGGACGAGCACGCCCAAGCCGCTCGCGCTGCCGACCCACAGGCTGTCGCGCACCGCGAGCAGCGCCAATACCGGTTGCGCGACGGCATCGAGGCGGACGATCGAATCGTTGTCCCCCACGACCGCGAGGCCCCGCGCCGTGCCGGCCCAGACGCCGTCCGGCGCGGGGGCGAGGCTGAGGATGTCCGGGGACGGCAGGCCGCGGCCCAGGTCGAACATCCGGAGCCGGCCGGAGCCGGCCTGATGGCGCAACACGCCGCGCTCCGTGGCGACCCAGAGCGCGTCGCCGCGCGCCAGCATCCGCCGCCCGTGCAGGAACTGGAGGCCGAGTGAGCCGGTGCCCTCGATCGCCTGCACCTGCGAGAGGTCGTCGGTGACCCAGGTCAGCCCTCGGCGCTCGCCGACGCGGGCGTGCGCCGCCACCCACACGCCCCCGGCGCCGAGGGCCACGGCCCCGGCCCCCGGAGCCACCAAGCCGAACGGCAGCGGCTCCCACTCGCCGGTGACGGCGTCCACACGGACCACGCCCATTCCGTTCGTGCCGAAGAACAGGTCACTCTGGTCGGGCGTGCGCGCTGCGGCGGTGTACTGGTGGGTGCGCAGGCGCGGATCGGTGAGGATGAGCGCCCGCATCGCGTCGGCCATCGGCGCGAGGTCGAGGGCGGTGCGCGGGTCGACCGGGCGGATCCGCTGATCCGGCGCCGGCAGCGAGCGGCCCGGCACTGGGACTACGCCGCCCCGCGGCAGGAAACCCCACCCGTCGGCCGTGCGGACGAAGATGCCGCTCGCCTGATCGCGCGCGTCGAGGGCGAAATCGAGCACGCCGCCGGGGACGGTGCCGCTCTGCCACTGTCGGATGTCGGCGTCGTAGCGTGCCCAGCCGTCACCCGTGCCGAGCCAGACCGCGTTGTCGGTCGCGTCGGCCAGCGCGATGCGCACCGGTATCGTGGGGTAGCCGTCGAGCGCCGTGACGGGGAGGCGCCAGCGCCGCGCGCGCCGGTCGTACACCGTGAGCCCGTGTGTCGTGGCGGCGAACACGGTGAACGGCGACGCGGCGATGGCGGTGACGTGCGAGAAATCGGTGAGGAGGGCACGTTCGTCGGGGCGCCACTGAAAAGGCAGGCGGTTAGGCGGATAGGCGGTTAGCGAGGCCGCACCGAGCAGACTAACCGCCAAACCGCCTAGCCGCCTGCCGTCCATTATGCCGTCTCCGGCGACTCGAGCACCGCCAGGATCGGCGGCCCGAGCGGCTTCGTGTCGCTCCAGGCGCGCCAGATCTCGGGGAGCACGGCGAGCACGTCGGCAGGGCGGAGGCTGCGCGCGGTCCACTGCCGCGCCCCGTGCTCCGCCGCGCGGCCCAGGGCGTGGGCGCCGAGCGCGGCGGCTTCGGCCGGCGCGATGCCGCGGGCGAGGAACGCGCCGATGAACCCGGCCAGCAGGTCGCCGCTGCCGCCGGTCGCGAGGCCGGGGTTGCCGCTCGCCACCACGTGCGCGGGCCCGCGCAGATCGGCAATGACGGTCGGGACGCCTTTCAGGAGGACGGTGCCCTTGAGGTGCTGGGCGGCCTTGGCGGCGGCGGCCCAGCGGTCGTTGGCCGCCTCGTCGGCGAGCGCGTCGCCGGCGAGGGCGCGGAACTCGCCGAGGTGCGGCGTAAAGACGACGGGCCGGTCGGCGGGAGGGAGGCCGCGGAACAGGGTCAGCGCGTCGGCGTCGAGCACGGCGGGGAGCGGGCGGCGCGCGAAGACGGCGGCGAGGAACCTGCCGCGCGCCGCGTCGCGGCCAAGCCCCGGGCCGACGACGAGCGCGTCCGCCCAGTCGATCGCCGCGCCCGCCTCGGGCTCGAGGGCCACGTCGAGCGCCGACTCGACGGTGAGGACATCGGGCAGGCTCGCGCGCGCGGCTGCGACGGTCTCACGCGACGCGACGAGCTTTACGAGCCCCGCCCCGGCCGCGAGCGCAGCGCGCGCCGCGTGCAGCGCCGCGCCCGTCATCCCATTCGACCCGCCAATCACCGTCACACGCCCACGGTCGCCCTTGTGCATCGTCGGCTGCAGCCGCGGCAGGCGGGGGCCCGCCCAGGCGTCCGTCACGAGGACAGGCCACACCGGGTCCGCCGGCGGGAATCCGATGTCCACGACCACGATCCTGCCGCACCACTCGCGCGCCAGAAGATGGCCGCGGCGCGGGCCGCCGAAGGTGACGCTGAGCTGGGCACGGATCGGACCGTGGGCCTCGCCGCTCGAGAGGTCGAGCCCGGTCGGGCCGTCGACCGCGACGATGGGCGCCCCGTACTCCGCCACCCGCTGGGCGAGTGCAAGGACGTCGCCGCGAACCGGGCCGGTCGCGCCGGTACCGAGCAGGGCGTCCACCACGACCGCAGCGGCGGGCCACCCCTCGTCACGCCCGAGCTCCCGCACCCCATCCACACGCGCCAGGGCACGGGTGTCAATGGCGTCGTCGGTCTTGGGATCGAGCGCGGCCACGGACAGGGGCACGCCGGCGGCGTGCAGGGCGCGCGCCGCCACCCAGCCGTCGCCGCCGTTGTTGCCCGCGCCGGCCGCGACGACCACCCCGCCCTCGAGCGCGAGCGGATACTCCCGGAGCAGGATTTGGGCAATGGCGCGCCCGGCGGTTTCCATCAAGACTCGGCTCGGGATGCGGTACTGCGTGCGCGCCGCGCTGTCCCAGGCGGCGGCCTCGGACGCGGAGAGCACCGGCAGCGCGTTCACGTGATCACCACCCCCCCATACCCCACGACGGCGTCGTAGTCGCCCGACACCCACCCGGAGTGCCGGTAGTCCACCACCTCGGCCCGCTCCGCGCCGAGCGAGGTCGCGGCCGCGAGCGTCGTGGCGGCGGGGCCGCGGCCGCACATCGAGATCCGCTCGCGCCGGCAGCGCTGCAGCAGCTCGCTCCCATCGAGCGCCACCACCGCCTCGAGCGCCCGCTTGTCCTTCGGTTCGGAGACCGAGGCGGGCTCGTAGTGGTTCAGGTCGCTCGAGGCGAGCAGGAGCACCGGCTCCGGCCAGCGGCGCACGACGCGCGCGAGGGAGTCTCCGAGTGCGCGACACGCTTCCCACGCGTCCCACGCCAGCACCAGCGGCACGATCCGCACGTCGGCGCGCAGCAGTTGCAGGAACGGCAGCTCGACCTCTACCGCGTGCTCGGCCCGATGGGCCTCGTGGTCCACGCCGACCAACGGCTCGGCGTCGAGCAGGGCCTGCGCGAACTGGTCCGCGATCGGCACGTCGCCCAGCGGGGTGCGGAACGTGCCCGCCTCCCACAGCGAGGCGCCGCCTTCGGCGCGGCACACACCGGTGTGGTTCGGGGCCAACACGACGACCAGCGATGGAAGCTCGAGCGCCGCGAAGACGCGCGCCGCCGTGGCGCCGGAGTAGACGTACCCCGCGTGGGGGACGATGGCGGCAAGCGCCCGCCGCCGCGGCGGATCACCCGCCTCGGCTAACAGCGTGCGCAGGTCGCGCTCGAGAACCTCGCGCTGCGCCGGGTAGAAGCGCCCGCTCACCGCAGGCGCGCGCACCGCCGGAGGGCCCAAGCTTACTTCAGGCTCTGGCCGATCGTGCGACCGAACGAGATTTCGCCGTTATCGATCCGGATGTTGAAGCCGCAGTCCGGACTGGTGCACACCCAGGCCTTGTAGGTGATCGGCGCCCCGTCACGTCCGTAATCGGACAACGGAATCAGAATGCCCTGCTGGCACTTCTTGCAGGCGGGCCACTCGCGGGTGTCCATGCGGCACCCCCCTTCCCCGGTACATCACCACGCACGACGCTGACTACGCACGCTCGAGGCCGGGCCAGCGATACCCGGCCGAGAAGACTTCCGCAAAATCGTAGACGCGGTCGAAGTCCCCGATCTTATCGCTCGGCTGCCGGGCGAGCAGCCCGACGTCGATCAGCAGAAATACGATCCGGCCCAGGTCCTCCGTGCTGCGGATCCCCCAGTGGGCCAGGACCGTCGGTGCGAGCAAGCCGAACTGCTCGAGCGCGAAGTCGCGGCACGCCCACGCGAGCTCGCCGCCGCTGAGGTGGCGCCGCGCCGGCAGTTTCCCCTGCGCATACTCCAGCGCTGCCAGCACGAACAGCAGGCCGCGCTCGTGATAGCGGCCGTCCCGTTGGCCGATCCTCTCGAAGGCCTCCTCGAGGGTCGCGAAGTCGTTCACGGGCGCGCTCCGGGCGCTGGCCGCTCGGCGCCCACCCGTACGCGCGGCTTGGCCGCGCGCGCCCCCCTCCCGGGTCCGAGCAGGGCCTGGTCCAGCACCTGATCGATCGTTTCCACCGTGCGGATCTCGAGCAACCGTTTCACCTCGTCCGGTATCTCCACCAGGTCGCTCTGGTTGCGCGCGGGCACAAGCACCATTCTCACTCCCGCCCGCGCCGCCGCCGTCAGCTTCTCCTTCAGCCCGCCGACCGGGAGCACGCGCCCGCGCAAGGTCAGCTCCCCCGTCATCGCGACATCGTGCCGCGCGGGGCGGCGGCAGAGCAGCGACGCCAGCGCCGTCGCGATGGTGATCCCCGCCGACGGACCGTCTTTCGGCACCGCTCCGGCCGGGACGTGCAGGTGAACGTCGGTCTCACTGAACGCGTCGACCGGAATGTCGAGGCCCGCCGCCCGCGCCCGGAGCAGGCTCCAAGCCGCCTGGGCCGATTCCTTCATCACGTCCCCCAGCTGCCCTGTGAGGGTGATCTGCCCTCGGCCGGGCATCTGGATGGCTTCGATGAACATGATATCGCCGCCGACCGGCGTCCACGCGAGCCCCGTCGCCACCCCCACCTCCGGCGCCCGCCCCACCACCTCACCCAGGACCTTGGGCTGACCCGCGTACTTCTCGAGGTTCTTGGCGGCGATCCGTACGGCGCGCGCGCCCCGCTCCACCACCTCCAGCGCGGCCTTGCGCAACACCCCCGCGATCGCGCGCTCGAGCTGGCGAACACCGGCCTCGCGCGTGTACTCGGCGATCAGCCGCTCCAGCGCGGCGTCGGCGAGGCTCGCCCGGGCCCTGAGGAGTCCCGTCTCCTTCAGCTGGCGCGGGAGCAGGTAACGCTTGGCGATCGCCAGCTTCTCGCCCGGGATGTACCCCGGTAAGGTGAGAACCTCCATCCGGTCGAGCAAGGGGTCGGGCATCGGGGCGCGGCTGTTTCCCGTTGCGATGAACAGCACGCCGGACAGGTCGAACGGCACCTCGAGATAGTGATCCACGAACGCGCCGTTCTGGGCGGGGTCGAGGACCTCGAGCAGGGCCGAGGTGGGATCGCCTCGCACATCGGCTCCCATCTTGTCGACCTCGTCCAGCATCAGGAGGGGGTTGCGGGTCTCGCACTTTTGGAGGGCGTGGATGATGCGCCCCGGGAGGGCGCCCACGTAGGTGCGCCGGTGGCCGCGGATCTCGGCCTCGTCGCGCACGCCGCCCAACGACACGCGAGTGAACTTGCGCCCCAGCGCCTCCGCGATGCTGTGGCCCAGGGACGTCTTCCCCACCCCGGGCGGCCCGATGAAACAGAGAATGCTGCCGCGCGCCTCGGGGTTCAGGGTGCGCACCGCGAGATGCTCGAGGATGCGCTCCTTCACCGACTTGAGGTCGTAGTGGTCACGGTCGAGGATCTCGCGCGCCGCCTTCAGGTCGAGGCGGTCTTCAGTGACGCGGCTCCACGGCAGCGTGGCGAACACCTCGAGGTAGGTCCGCGCCACCTGGTACTCGGCCGACTGCATGGGCATTTGCCGCAGCCGCTTGAGCTCCCGATCGGCGACCTTGCGCGCCTCGGGAGAAAGACCCGCGGCCTCGAGGCGCTCGGCCAGCTCGTCCAGCTCGTCGTCGGTCTCCGCCTCGCCCAGCTCCTGGCGGATCACCTGGAGCTGCTCGCGCAGAACGTACTGGCGCTGGTTCTCGTCGAGCCGCGCCTTGACCTTGTCCTGGATCTGGCTCCCGACCTCCAGCACCTGCAGCTCCGCAGCCAGGAAATGGGCGAGGCGCTCGAGGCGCTGGCCGACGTCGGCGAGCGACAACAGCTCGGCCTTGGCGGGCAGCGCGAGGTCGAGGTTGGCGGCGACGAAGTCGGCGAGCTTGCCCGGGTCGGTGATGCCCGCGAGGACCTCGTGCAGCTCCTGGCCCAGGTAGGGGGCGATGTCGATGACCCGCGCGAACTGCGCGAGCACCGCGCGCTTCAGCGCCTCGGTGCGGGCGTCCTCGGCCGCCGCCAGTTCCGACGGCACGTCGTACGCGGCCGCGAACCCGTACTCCGTCGCGGCGACGTCCCGCAGGCGCGCGCGCTCGAGCCCCTGCACCATCACGCGCGCCGAGCCGTCCCCGAGCTTGAGCAGCCGTACCACCGTCGCGAGGGTGCCCACTTCGAAAAGCTGCTCCGGATGGGTCTGCATCAGGGGCCCTTCGACCGGCTCCCGCCCGTCCTCCGGCCGGACCACGCCGAGCAGCAGCCGCTTGTCGCCCTGGACCACCTCGTCGATCAGCCGGACGGCCTGCGGGTCGACCAGCGCGAGGGGGATCACGATGTGCGGGTAGACGACGATCTGCCCGAGCGGGAGGACAGGGAGCCGGTCCACTCAGCTCACCTTGACGGCGTGGGAGCCCGAGCGGCGGTCGGGCAACTTGCTCAGGCGGATCTCGAGAAAGCCGTGCTCGTAGGTGGCCCGGACGCTCGTAGGATCCACTGGCACCGGCAGGCGCAGGCGCCGCTCGAACGGGCCCACCTGCACTTCCATCGCGTGGTAGTGGCGCTTCCCCTCGCGCCGCGCCAGACGCTCGCCGGCGATGGTGAGGACGCCGTCGGCCACGTCGACGCTGAAGTCCTCGGCGCGCATCCCCGCAATGTCCATGTGGACGACGAGGGCATCGTCGGTCTCGTAGACGTCGGTGCGGGGTCGCCACTTCTGGGAGGCGACGAAGCCGACCGGCCGGCCGTGCGCCACCTCGTTGAAATAGACTTCCAGCTCGTCGGCTAGGTGCACTGTGAAGGCACCGGAGCCGCGAGGGGGCTTGCCGGACGCGCCGCTATCCGCCATGGAGAGAAGATAACGCCGCCGGGAGTCGTCCGGCGTACAAAGGGAACTCCTCGGTCAGCTCCCGCACCTCGGCCCGCACCCGGGCGATGGCGGCGTCGTCCTGACGGGTGAGCACCGTGTCCATCAGCTCCGCCACGCGCTCCATTTCCGGCTCCTTGAGCCCGCGCGTCGTCACCGCGGGCGTGCCGACCCGGATGCCGCTCGCCACGAACGGCGATTGGGGGTCGCCCGGGATGGTGTTCTTGTTGACGGTGATGGCGGCGCGGTCGAGCAGCTTCTCGGCGTCCTTCCCCGTCAGCCCCTTGGGGCGCAGGTCGACCAGCATGAGATGCGTGTCGGTGCCGCGGGAGACGATGGCGTAGCCGCGGGTCACGAGCGCCGCGGCGAGGGTCTGCGCGTTCGCCACTACCTGCGCGGCGTACGCTTTGAACGCCGGTGTCGCTGCTTCGGCCAGCGCCACCGCCTTGGCGGCGATCACGTGCTCCAGCGGCCCGCCCTGGGTGCCCGGGAACACCCACTTGTCCACCGCCTTGGCGTACTCGGCGGTGCACAGGATCAGCCCGCCGCGCGGGCCGCGCAGCGTCTTGTGCGTCGTGGTCGTCACGATCTGCGCGTGCGGTACGGGCGAGGGGTGCACGCCGCCCGCCACGAGACCGGCGAAGTGCGACATGTCCACGACCAGCACCGCTCCAACTTCATCGGCGATGCCGCGCAGCACCGCGAAATCGATCACGCGCGAGTAGGCGCTCCCCCCGCCCACGAGGATCCGGGGTCGCTCGGCCCGGGCCATGGCGCGCACCTGGTCGTAGTCGATGCGCCCCGTGTCTTCGCGCACGCCGTACTGCACCGCGCGGAACAGCTGGCCGGAGAAGTTGACCGGGGCGCCGTGGGTCAGGTGGCCGCCGTGGGGCAGTGCGAGGCCGAGGAGGGTGTCGCCGGGTTTCGCGACGGCGAGGTAGGCCGCCATGTTGGCCTGGGCGCCCGCGTGCGGCTGCACGTTGGCGTGCTCGGCGCCGAACAGCGCCTTGGCGCGGTCGATCGCGAGCTGCTCCACCTCGTCCACCACCTCACAGCCGCCGTAGTAGCGCTTCCGCGGGAGCCCCTCGGCGTACTTGTTGGTGAGCGCGGTCCCCAGCGCCTCGAGCACGGCGATGGATACGAAGTTCTCGCTGGCGATCAGCTCGAGCCCGTGCTCCTGGCGCTCCACCTCGGCCTTGATGAGGCGGGCGATCGCGGGATCGACGTGGGCCAGCGGGGCGTGCCGGTCGCTCATTGGTCGATCTTCTCCACGCGGCGCTGGTGGCGGCCGCCCTCGAACTGCGTGTCGAGCCAGGTGTGCAGGATCGCGAGCCCCTCGCGTTCGCTCACGAACCGGGACGGGAGGACGAGGATGTTGGCGTCGTTGTGCTTGCGCGCCAGCTGCGCGATCTCGGGGCTCCATGCGACGGCGGCGCGGACGCGCGGATAGCGGTTTGCCGCATACGCCATCCCCAGTCCGGTGCCGCACGTGAGCACACCCCGCTGCGCGACGCCGCGGCTCACGGCATCGGCGACGGGCTTCGCGTAATCCGGGAAGTCGTCCGCCGGGTCCAGCGCCGCTGGCCCGACGTCCACCGGCTCGTAGCCCAGGCGCTGCAGCTCTGCGACCAGCGTCTGCTTGAGCTGGAACCCCGCGTGGTCGGCGCCGACGTAGATGCGCTCAGACAAAGTTGCGCCTCACCTGGGCCACCGCCTCGATCCGCTGCTCAGCGAGGCGGTCGGCCGCCCGGTAGCTCGGGATCTCCTCCTCACGCGCGATCTCGAACACGCGGAGAATCGTGTCGTAGATCTCTCCCGCCTTATTGCGCGCCCGCTCCGCACTCCAGCCGTTCAGCTCGGCGTTCACGTTGATCAGCCCGCCGCCGTTGATGACGTAATCGGGTGCGTAGATGATCCCCTTCTCCTCAAGCAGGTCGCCGTGGCGTTCCTCGGCGAGTTGGTTGTTCGCGCCGCCCGCCACGATGTCCACCTTCAGGACCGTGAGCGTCTCGTCGTTGATGATCCCGCCGAGCGCGCAGGGGGCGAAGATGTCCGCGGCGACGCCGTAGATCTCCTCCGGCTGCACCGCGTGGGCCTGGAACTCGCTCACCACTCGCTGCACCCGCGCGGGGTCGATGTCGGTGACGATGAGCTGCGCGCTGTCCTGCGCGAGCAGCGCAGCCAGGGAATAGCCGACGTGGCCGCAGCCTTGCAGCGCCACCGTCTTGCCGCTGAGGCTATCGGTGCCGTAACGGTGCTTGGCGCACGCCTTGATCCCGCGGTACACCCCGTAAGCGGTCACCGGCGAGGGGTCGCCCGACTTGCCGATGAGGCCCGTGACGTGCTGGGTCTCGGCGCGGATGTACTCCATGTCGGCGGTCGAGGTGCCGACGTCCTCGGCGGTGATGTAGCGCCCGCCCAGCGACTCGACGTGTCGCCCGTGCGCGCGGAAGATCGGCTCGCGCCGCGTCGTGCGGTGGTCGCCGATGATGACGCTCTTCCCGCCCCCGAGGTTCAGCCCCGCCACCGCCGCCTTGTAGGTCATCCCGCGAGCCAGGCGGAGACAATCGATCAGCGCCTCCTGGTCGGTGGTGTAGTTCCAGAACCGCGTGCCGCCGAGCGCCGGGCCCAGCGTGGTGTCGTGGATCGCGATGATGCCCCGGTAACCGCTCGACGGCTCGTAGCAGCAACTCACCTGCTCGTGGGCGTGCTCGGCGAGCAGCGGGAAGATCTCGGGCACCGCAGGGCTAGGCGCGGGAATAGAGACTGCGCGCGATAACGATGCGCTGGATTTCACTTGTGCCTTCATAGATCTCGGTGACCTTTGCGTCGCGGAAGAGTTTCTCGACGGGGAAGTCCCGCATGTACCCATACCCGCCAAACAGCTGGACGGCTTGGGTCGTCACCCACATCGCGGTCTCGGAGGCAAGCAGCTTGGCCATGCTGGCCATCTGGCTCACGCTGTCGCTCCGATCCTTGCGCACCGCGGCGGCGTGCGCCAGGGCGCGCGCCGCCTCGACCCGGGTGGCCATGTCAGCCAACTTGAACTGAACGGCCTCGAACTCCCGGATCGGTTTGCCGAACTGCTTGCGCTCGACGCAATAGGCGACGGCATGCTCGAGCGCGCGCCGGGCGATCCCGACCGCCTGGATCGCGATCCCCAACCGCCCCGCGTCGAGCCCCTCCATCGCGTACACGAACCCCATCCCCTCCTCACCGAGCAGCGCGGCGGCGGGCAGCCGCAGCTCCTCGAGCGCGATGGCCGCTGTGTTGGACGCCCGTAGCCCCATCTTATCCTCGGGCTTCCCGGGCCGATAGCCCGGCGTGTCGGTCGGCACGATGAACGTGGAAATCCCCTTGGCGCCGCGCCGCGCCGTCGGCGTGTCGGTGCGCACCATGATCATCATCAGGTCCGCCGTGCCGCCGTTCGTGGCCCACGCCTTGGCGCCGTTCAGCACCCAGCCGTCGCCGTCCCGCACCGCCTGGGCCCGCAGGCCGGCCGCGTCGGAGCCGGCGTCGGGCTCGGAGAGCGCAAACCCCGCCAGGATCTCGCCGCGCGCCATCGGCTTCAGCCAGCGCTCCTTCTGCGCCTCGGTGCCGTGCTTCACGAGCATCGTGGTCGGAATCGCGTTGTGGATGCTCATCGAGACGGCAATGCTCGCGTCGGCTGCGGCGATCTCCTCGAGCGCAAGGAGATAGGTCACCGTGTCGAGCCCCATCCCGTCGTACTCCTCGGGGGTGACCATGCCGAGGAAGCCCAGCTTCCCCATCTCGTCGATCACGTCGCGCGCGAAGTGCTTGGTCCGATCCCACTCCGCCGCGTGCGGCTCGATGTGGGTGCGGGCGAAGTCGCGCGCCAGATCCACGATCTGGCGCTGCAGGTCGGTCAGGCCCGCGGTCTCAATCCCGGTAGCCATAGAACCCCCGGCCGCTCTTCCGGCCCAGGCGCCCGGCGGCCACCATCTTCCGGAGCAGCGGGCAGGGCCGATATTTGTCGTCGCCCAGGTCGCGGTGCAGCACCTCGAGGATCGCGAGGCAGACGTCGAGTCCGATCAGGTCCGCGAGCGCCAGCGGGCCTACGGGGTGGTTCATCCCCAGCTTCATCACCGTGTCTACCGCTTCTGGCGTCGCCACACCCTCCATCACGCAACACACCGCCTCGTTGATCATCGGCATCAGAACGCGATTCGAGACGAAGCCGGGGGAGTCATTCACTTCGACGGGCGTCTTCCCGAGCGCCTTCGCCAGCTGGACGATGCGGCGGGTGGTCTCGTCCGAGGTCTCGAGGCCGCGGACCACCTCGACCAACTGCATCACCGGCACCGGGTTCATGAAATGCATCCCGATGACCCGGTCGGCCCGGCCCGTTTGCGCGGCGATCTCGGTGATAGAGATGGACGAGGTGTTGGTAGCGAGGATCGCACCGTCGGGCGCGGCGGCGTCGAGGTCCTGGAAGATCCGGAACTTGACTTCGCGGTTCTCCGCGGCCGCCTCCACCACCAGCTCCGCGTCGCCGATGCCGCTGAGCGAGGTGTTCGTCGCGATCCGGCCCAGCAGGGCGTCCCGTTGCTCCGGGGTCAGCGTGCCCTTCTTCACCTGCCGCTCGGTGTTCGCGCGGATCATCCCCAGGCCCGTGTCCAGCGCCTCGCGCGATACGTCGATCAGCGCCGTGGTCCAGCCGGACTGCGCGAAGACATGGGCGATGCCGTTGCCCATCGTCCCGGCCCCGAGCACCGCCACCCGACTCATGCCAGCCACTCCTTGGGCTGCCTGAAACGGGCGCCGAGCACCGCCAGCGTCCCCGCGAGGAACACGACCGTCCCGATCAACCCGCCCTCCGGCCCGAACGCGCCGCCGTCGAGCCAGCCGTGGGAGCCGGGACGGTACTCGATCGCGGGGAGGTGCAACCGCCACCCGCTCACCGGCGCGTCGAACAGCAGGGCGAGCCCCGCGTTCCAGCCGAAGTGTAGACCCCAGCAGTAGCCCATGCCCCCCGGGGAGAAGAAGGCGAAGGAGAGCCAGAGCCCGGCGACGAAAACGTTGAGCTTCCCGAGCTGCGTGATCTCGGGATTGGCGAAATGCAGCGTGCTGAAGGTCAGGGCGAGCACCACGGTTGCCGCCCAGGGGCCGAGGGCATCCGCCAGTCGCCGGAGCGGGTATCCCCGCAGGGCCAGCTCTTCGGAGAGTGCGACGAGGAGGAGGCCGCTGGTCACCGGCACGGCGGCCTCGGCCCAGCGCCCCCAGTCCGGCGTGAACCGGACCGTCGCGCGGCTCGCTACGAGCGCCAGCCCCACCGCCACCGTCGCCATCACGACACCCAGCGCCACCCCGCGCGCGATGCGCCGCCCCAGCCCGCCCTCGCGATGCCAGCCCATCCGGTCCCACGATTGCCGGTTCAGCACGGCGCCGACCACCCACGTGGCGATGAAGAAGCCCACGGCCTGATACGCCCCGTTGCGCACCAGCCACCATGACCGGCCGCCGATTCCGGGCACGAACTCGCTCAACCCGATGGTGACTCCCACGCCCACCGCGGCGAAGAGCGCGAGCCAGCCGAGCGCGACCGCGACCTCCTTCCCCCAGCCCACAAGCGAAACGCGCGCCATCAGAGGCGCGCGCGGAGAGAACTCGTGGCCCGCCGCACAACCAGCACGGCGATGGCCACCTTGCCGAAATCGCCCAGCAGGAATGGCAGTGTGCCAAGCCGCACGGCGTCGGCGGCGTTCCCCGTGAGCAGCAGCAGCTGGGCGACGCCGCCCAGGTGGATCAACGCCAGGCCGGCGACGACCCCGAGCACGACTCGGCCGGTCCGCGTGCCCTCGCCGGCGATCAGCCCCACGGCGAACGCCGCCACGGGATAGGCGAGCAGGTAGCCGCCCGTCGGGCCGACGAGCCGGGCGACGCCCGGCAGCCCGAACGGCGTGAACACCGGTAGGCCGGCGGCGCCGACCGCGAGGTAGAAGAGCAAACTCGACGCGCCGAGCCACGGGCCCAGCAGGCCGCCGACGACCAGGACCGCGAGCGGCTGCAGGGTGACCGGGACCGGGGTCCCGGGGAGTGGGACCGACACGCGGGCCGCGAGCGCCAGGAGAGCGGCGCCGAGCACGATCGCCGTGGCGCGTCGGGTAAGCAGGGCGTGCGGGGAAACGACGGCCGTCTGGACTGGCATCACATGATCTCCACGCTGAGGGCCACCGCGTTGCCGCCGCCGAGACAGAGGGTGGCGAGTCCGGTGGTCTTGCGGTAGTGCTTCAGAGCGTACAGCAGGGTCGTGAGCACGCGCGCCCCCGACGCCCCGATCGGGTGGCCGAGGGCGATCGCGCCGCCGTGCACGTTGACGCGGTCCCAGTCCCAGCCGAGGGCACGGCCGTCGGCGAGCGCCTGCACCGCGAACGCCTCGTTCGCCTCGATCAGCTCGTAGTCGCCGATCGTGGTGCCGGCCTGCTTCATGAGGTTCTGCACGGCCACGATCGGCGCGAAGAAGAGGTCCTTCGGCTCGCCGCCGCCCGTGGCGTAGGCCGTGATCTTCGCGAGCGGTGCGAGCCGATGCGCTTTGGCGAACGCGAGCGAGGTGACGACGAGCGCGCTCGCGCCGTCGTTCAGCCCGGGCGCGTTCCCCGGCGTGACGGTGCCGTCCTTCTCGAACGACGGCTTCAGCGCCGCCAGCGCCTCGAGGCTCGTGCCCTTGCGCGGGCCCTCGTCCTTGTCCACGACCGTCGGGCCTTTCTTGCCCGGGATCTCGACCGCCACCGTTTCCGTCTGGAAGCGGCACGCCTCCATCGCGGCGACCGCCTTCTGGTGGCTCGCGACGGCGAACCGATCCTGGTCGGCGCGGGAGACGCCCGCCTTCTTCGCGGTGTACTCGGCGAGGTTGCCCATGTGCTGGTTCGAGAACGAGTCCCACAGCCCGTCGTGGATCATCCCGTCGACGAGGTTCGAGTTGCCCGCCTTGATCCCGCTCCGCATCCCATAGACGTAATGGGGCGCGTTCGACATCGACTCCATCCCGCCCGCCACCACGCATTGCGCGTCGCCCGCTTTCACGGCCTGGGCGGCGAGCATCACCGCCTTGAGCCCCGAGCCGCACACTTTGTTGACGGTGAGCGCGGGAATCGTCCCGGGGAGTCCGGCGTGGATCATCGCTTGGCGCGCGGGCGCCTGGCCCACGCCGCCCTGCAGCACGTTCCCCAGGATCCCCTCTTCGACCGCCGCATCCGGAATGCCGGCGCGCTTTACTGCCTCGCGGATGGCGATCGCGCCGAGCTTCGGCGCGGGGAGGGGCGACAGCCCGCCCAAATACTTCCCGACCGGGGTGCGGCAGGCACTGAGGATGACGGGGGTGGTGGTCTCGGTACTCATGGCGATCTCGCTCTCATCAAATGCGGAATGCAGAATGCAAAACGCGGAAGGTACAGAGGATCCATTCTGCATTCATGCATTCACCATTCTGCATTCAAATTAAGGGATTGAGCGCCCGGGTGCGAACTTCCTCGGTGAGCCGCGCCACGAACTCCGCGACCGGCAGCACCACTTGCTTCTTCCCGGTTCCCCGGGCGCGGACGGCGACCGTTCCCGCCTCAGCCTCGCGCTGCCCCACGACCCCCAGGTAGGGCACCTTCATCAGCTCGCCGTCGCGGATCTTGTAATTCAGGGTCTCGCTGCGGTCGTCGAGGTGCACCCGTACGCCCGCCCGGCGCAGGGCGTCAGCGACTGTCCGAGCCGCGTCCAGCTGCGCGTCGGCGATGGGGAGCACGCGCACCTGCTCGGGGGAGAGCCACAGCGGGAACGCCCCCGCGAAGTGCTCTATCAAGAAGCCCAGGAATCGCTCCAGGGTTCCGTAGATCGCCCGGTGGATCATCACCGGCCGGTGCGACCGGTTGTCGGCGCCCGTGTACTCGAGCTGGAACCGCTCGGGGAGCTGGAAGTCGAGCTGGATCGTGGCGCCCTGCCATTCCCGCCCGATGGCGTCGTTGAACTTGATGTCGATCTTCGGACCGTAGAATGCCCCGCCACCCTGGTCGATGCGGTAGGTGGTGCTGCGCCGTTTGAGGGCGGCTTCCAGCGCCCGTTCCGCCAACTCCCAAGCCGCGTCCTCGCCCAACTTCTTCTCGGGCCGGGTGGCGAGATCCAGCCGGTAGGCGAGGCCGAACGTCTTCCCCATCACCAGCTCCACGATGTCGAGCAGCTGGAAGATCTCCTCCTCGATCTGGTCTTCGCGCAGGAAGATGTGCGCGTCGTCCATCGTGAGACCGCGCACCCGCAGCATCCCGTGCAGTGTGCCGGAGCGCTCGTTGCGGTACACGTTCGCGATCTCCGCCAGGCGGATCGGGAGGTCGCGGTAGCTGCGCTGCTGGGCGGCGTAGATCAGGATGTGCATCGGGCAGTTCATCGGCTTCACCCGGTAGTGCACGTTCTCCGCCTCCCCCTCCCCCGCGCCTATCGCCGGAAACTGGTTCTCGGCGTAGAGCGGCAGGTGGCCCGAGCGCAGGAACAGCTGCTCCCGGGTCACGTGGGGCGTGTAGACCAGCTGGTAGCCGCGCTCCAGGATCACGTCCTCGATGAAGCGCCGCAACTGGAACTGCATCATCGCACCCTTCGGGTGCCAGAAGATCAGCCCCGGCCCCACGTCTTCCTGGATCGAGAACAGATCGAGCGCCTTCCCAATCACCCGGTGGTCACGTTTGCGCGCCTCTTCGAGTCGGTGGACGTATTGGTCGAGGTCCTGTTTCGAGAACCACGCCGTGCCGTAGATGCGCTGCAGCATCTGGCGCCGCTCGTCGCCGCGCCAGTACGCCCCGGCCGCGTGGAGCAGCTTGAAGTGCTGGATCCGCCCCGTGCTCGGCACATGCGGCCCGCGGCACAGGTCCACGAACGGGCCGTCGGTGTAAATCGAGATCACTTCGTCCGGGCCGAGGTCCGCGATGCGCTCGAGCTTGAGCGGATCGTCGGTGAACCGCCGCTTCGCCTCGTCGCGGCTCACCTCCTCGCGCACGAACGGATAGTCGGCCTGGGCGACTTCGGCCATCTTGGCCTCGATCGCCTGCAGGTCCTCGGGCGTGAATGGCCGCGGCACGTCGAAGTCGTAGTAGAAACCGTCTTCGATGGCCGGCCCGAACCCGATTCTGGCGTGCGGGAACAGTTGGCGCACCGCGGTCGCCAGGACGTGCGCGCCGGAATGCCGCAGCACGTCGAGCGCCTGTGGGTCGCGGTCGGTCAAGACGGCGACCGTCGCCCCGTCCGGGACCGCGCGCCGGAGATCACGGACTTCGCCGTTCACGCGAATGGCGAGCGCGGCTTTGGCGAGGCCGGGGCCGATGGCCTTGGCCAGGTCGGCGCCGGTGGCGCCGGCGCGCAGGGTCTTCTGGCTCCCGTCGGGGAGCGTGACGCGGATATCGGCGGCTGGCATCGGGTTCAGCGGGTGGGGAGCGTGTCCGCGGCCGCGGGCGCGCCCCCGAGCGAGGCGATGCGCCGCTCCCCGTGGAAGTAGAGCGCGACGGCGAACAGGATCAGGACGCCGAGCGCCAACCAGCCCGCGAGGCGAGCGGGTGGGATGTCGTTGGATTCGTCGGGCATCGGGCGTATTCTAGCGAGTCGTCGGACGGTCGGACAGTCGGACCCTCAAGAACTCGCTGACGCTCCCGGCCGGACGTCCCCTGCGCTTCCTCCCCTGCCTATAATAAGGAATGGGCCAGCGCGCCTTCGAGTTGCCGCCGCAGTACGACCCGCGACAGGTCGAGGCCTGGCTGTACCGGACCTGGCAGGACCGCGGCGTGTTCGCCCCTCGGGAGGCGGGCGTGCCCTACGTCATCGTCATCCCCCCACCCAATGTGACCGCCGTGCTGCACATGGGGCATGGCCTGAACAACACGATTCAGGACGTGCTGATTCGGTTCGAGCGGATGCGGGGCCGCGCCGCGCTGTGGCTCCCGGGGACCGACCACGCCGGCATCGCGACCCAGAACGTGGTCGAGAAGCTGCTGGCCAAAGAGGGGAAGACCCGGTTCGACGTGGGGCGCGAGACGTTCGTCGAGCGGGTGTGGGCCTTTGTCCGCGAGACCGGCAGCACCATCCTCGAGCAGCTCAAGGTGATCGGCAGCTCGTGCGACTGGAGCCGTACCCGGTTCACCCTCGACGCGGCCTACTCGCGGGCGGTGCGCGAGGTGTTCGTGCGCCTGTGGGAGGAGGGCCTGATCTACCGCGGCCACCGCGTGATTCACTGGTGCCCGCGCTGCCTCACCGCCCTTTCCGACGAGGAGGCCGAGTTCCAGGAGGCGACCGGCACGCTGTACTACATCCGCTATCCGCTCGCCACCGGCGACGGCGCGGTCACCGTGGCCACCACCCGCCCCGAAACGATGCTCGGCGACACCGCCGTGGTGGTGCACCCCGAGGACCCGCGGGGGGCGCCGTTCGTGGGCAAGCGAGTCCGGCTCCCGATCGCGAACCTCGAGATCCCCGTGCTCGCCGACGAGAGCGTGGACCGGGAATTCGGGACCGGGTTCGTGAAGGTGACGCCGGCCCACGACGCGAACGACTTCGAGATCGGAGTCCGTCACCGACTCGAGGCCCCGCTGATCATGACCGAAGATGGTCGAATGGGTGAAGGTGACGCCACGACGCCGGGACGTCACGGACCGCGGCGGGTGCCGCCTGAGCTCGAAGGCCTCGATCCGTTCGAGGCGCGGCAGCAGATCGTGAAGATGCTCGAGGCGCAGGGGCTGCTCGTGAAGACCGAGCCACACCAGCACGCCGTGCGGCGCTGCTACCGCTGCGAGTCGGTGGTCGAGCCCCGGCTCTCCGACCAGTGGTTCGTGAAGATGCGGCCGCTCGCCGAACCGGCGCTGGCCGCCTACCGACAGGGCGACTTGCGATTCGTGCCGGAGCGCTGGGGCGCGACCTACGAGCACTGGATGGAGAATATCCGGGACTGGAACATCTCCCGGCAACTGTGGTGGGGACATCGGATTCCGGTGTTCACCTGCGCGAAGTGCAACCATCAGTGGGCGGACCGAACCGACCCGTCGCAGTGTCCCGAGTGCGGCGGGCCGGTCGAGCAGGACCCGGACGTGCTCGATACCTGGTTCTCATCCTGGCTCTGGCCGTTCTCCACCATGGGTTGGCCGGAGCAGACGCCGGACCTGCAGCGGTTCTACCCGGGGCACACCATGGTCACCGCGCCCGAGATCCTGTTCTTCTGGGTGGCGCGGATGGTGATGTCGGGCCTGAAGTTCATGGACAACCGGCTTCCGTTTACCACCGTCTATCTGCACGGCACCGTGCGCGACACGCAGCACCGCAAGATGTCGAAGTCCCTCGGCAACGGGATCGACCCGCTCGACGTGGTACGCCTCTACGGCGCCGACGCCCTGCGCTGGACCGCGGTGGCGAACACGGCGCTCGGCCAGGACCTGATCCTCGACCCGGACGACCTCGAGACCACGTTCGCGCCGGGGCGGAACTTCGCGAACAAGCTCTGGAACATCGGGCGGTTCATCCTGTCGCAGCTGCCTGAGGAGGTCAGCTCGATCGAACAGATCAACCGCGCGCAATTCACGCTCGCAGACCGGTGGATCCTATCGCGGGCCCAGGCGATGATCGGCGACGCGACCGCGTCCTACGAGCAATTCCGGCTCGACGAGGCGGCGAAGCGCTGCTTCGAGTTCGTCTGGAGCGAGCTGGCTGATTGGTATGTGGAAGCCGTGAAGCCGCGCTTGGCGACCGAAGCGGTGGCCCCCTCCGCAGCAGCCCAGCGGGCACCGGCGGCTCCGGAGGCCACCGCTTCGGCTGCTACTGCCCAGGCCGTACTTGCCTACTGCTTCGACGTGGCGCTGCGGCTGCTCCATCCGGTGGTGCCGTTCATCACCGAGGAGCTGTGGCAGAGGCTGCCCGGCCGGACGCGGGATGAACTGCTCGCGGTGGCGGCGTGGCCCGAGCGGCGGCCCGACCTCGAAGACCGCGAGGCCGACCTGCAGTTCGAGCGCGTGAAGACAGCGATCGAGCTGATCCGCAGCATCCGCGCCGAATACCACATCCCGCCGAAGACGCGGCTGCGGGCGGCGATCGTGCCGCGCGGCGGCGACCGCCCGGCGGCGTTCGAGGGTGAGCGGGAAACGATCCTCCGCCTCGCCCAGCTCGAGAGCCTGACGCTCGACGGCGCACCGAGCGGCGTGGGGGCGCACGCGGTGTTCGGCGACGGCAGCGAAGTGTTCGTCGCGCTCGAGGGCGCGATCGACGTGCAGCAGGAATGCCGGCGGCTGTCCGGCGAGCTGACGCGACTCGACCAGCAGCTGGCGGGGCTCGCGGCCAAACTCAGCAACGCGAACTTCGTCGCCCGGGCGCCCGCCGAGGTGGTGGCGCGCGAGCGCGAAAAGGAGCGGGCGTGGCGCGACCAGCGTGGCGTGCTGGCCGACAAGCTCAGGGCGCTGGGCTGCTCCTAGGCGCCTTCGCTCTCGGTGGGGCCGCGTGCGCCAACGTCGGCGACCCGCCAGGTGGGCCGCCCGACACGGCGCCGCCCGCGATCGTGGCTGTGCGCCCCGATTCCGGCGTGATCATCCCGGACCTGGATGGCGACGCCGTCGTCCAGTTCGACGAAGTGATCGACGAGCTGGCCGGCGGCTTGGGAGGAGGAGGCGGCGGCGGCGGCGGCAGCAGCGGGCTTAGCGGGCTCGCGCGTCAGGTGCTGCTTTCGCCGGTGGCGGGGCCGGTCCGGGTGAGCTGGCGTCGCTCGTCGATCCACGTGAAGCCGAAGGAAGGCTGGAAATCAGGGCGCGTCTACCGGCTCGAACTGCTCCCCGGCATCCTCGACCTGCGCCGCAACACGCTGACCGAGGGCCGGACGATCATCTTTTCCACCGGCCCCACCCTGCCCTCCGCCCGCGTCGAGGGAACGGCGGTGCTCTGGGTCGAGCAGCGCGCTCTGTCGCAGGCGCTGATCCAGGCGGTGCTCCTCCCTGATTCCGCCCCGTACCTGACGATGGCGGATTCGACCGGCGGGTTCCGCCTCGACGGCATTCCCGCGGGGGCCTACGTGGTGTACGCGGTGCACGACCAGAACGGGAACCGCCAGCGCGACCGCCGCGAAGCCTACGACTCCGCGCTCGTGACGATCGACTCGAGCGCGTCGGCCGTGCTGTGGGCGTTCGTGCACGACACGGCGGGTCCGCGCCTGCGCCTGGCCGAGCCGCTGGACTCGCTCTCCGCCAAGCTGACTTTCGCCCAGCCGCTCGATCCGACCGCCCCGCTCGACACGTCGCGCGTGCAGGTGCTCGCTCTGCCCGACTCGACACCGGTGGTAGTGGCCGCGGTCTTGACGGTGGCGCAAAACGATTCCCTCGTGGCGCATGCG
>JACOVF010000075.1 GCA_016177465.1 Gemmatimonadota bacterium | reverse complement strand
GGGATGGGCCCCGAGCAGGTGGAGGTGAGCAGCGCGCTCGACTCGGTGACTCGGGCGAGACCGATCTCCGTCGAAGCGAACGGGGCGATCCCCGACGCCCCCACGGGATAGTAGTTGGAGGTGAGTCCGTAGAAGGTGAGCTGCCGAACGCAGGCGTTGTTCGAGAGGTCGTGGTAACGGAGGACCGCAAGGCCCATCTCGCCATCGTCGCCGGTGAGCAACGCGATCGTGCCGCCGAAGGCGGTGTAGCTGCTGGAGGCACCTGCTCCGTCTTCGATCGCGATCGAGGAGAGGATGGGGCCGAGGCGCACGCGGCCCTGAGCGCCGACCGAAGCCGGGGCGGCCAGCGCGAGCGCGAGCAGGGCGGCCGTCAGTGGTTTCATCATGATCCTGTTATACAAGAGACGGGGGCGAGTGACTGTGACCACGGTCACCCGCCCCTCGTGGAATGCACCACACGCTACTTCACCAGCACGCCCACCACCGCCCCCGCCGCGTTCATCCGCACGAACCACGCCCAGAACTGAGCCATCAGCAGGGGACGCGCCTTGTCGTACCACACGCCGCCGCCGATCGTCGCCAGCGCGATGGTCGGGAGCCACAACACCGAGGCGAGCTCCATCCCGCCCAACACTCCGGGGCCCGCCCAGAGGTCGGGCATGAACTGCACATAGATGAAGGAAAGCAGCTCGCCGAACACCAGCGCCAAGACGGCGGACTTGGCCATCATGCCCGGCATCCGGGCCTGCACGTTCTCGAAGGTGCCGAACGCCTCCATCCCCTTCGTGAACACCTTGCTCCACATCACCCAATCGGCGAGATACGCGACGACCCCTGCGATGAGTCCGGCCAGCCACCAGTTCATGGTCTTTCCTCCATGATGGATGTGTAGGCGGTGTTACCGCCGCTCTCCCGGCACTCCGATCTCCGTCATCGCCCGCAGATTCAGGATTTCCTCCAGCTCCTTCCCCTTGAGCAACCCCTTCTCGATCACAAGCTGGCGCACGGTGACGTTCTTCGCCACGGCCTCCTTGGCGAGCTTCGCCGCCTCCGCGTAGCCGATCTTCGGCGCCAGCGCCGTCACCAGCGCGGGGCTGCGCTCCAACCAGTATTCGCACTGCGTCCGGTCCGCCTCGATGCCCTCCACGCAGCGCTCGGCGAAGACCCGGCTCGCGTTGGCCAGCATGATCATGGTGAAGACGAGGTTGTGCCCAAGGAGCGGCATCATCACGTTGAGCTCGAGCTGGCCCGCTTCGGCGGCCGCTGCGATCGCCACGTCGTTCCCGATCGCCTGGAAGCACACCATGTTCACCATCTCGGCGATCGACGGGTTCACCTTTCCCGGCATGATGCTCGAGCCCGGCTGCACCGCCGGCAGCACGATCTCGGCGAACCCCGTGCGGGGGCCGGAGGCGAGCAGCCGGATGTCGCTCGCGATCTTACCGAGGTCCGCCGCGTACGTGCGGAGCGCGCCGGAGAGCGCGGCTGTGTCGCCCATCGACTGCATCAGCTGGATACGGTCCTTCCCCTCCCGCAGCTCGAGGCCGGTCATCGCCTTGAGGTGCTTCACCATCAGCCCGGGATACTGGGGCTCGGCGTTGAGCCCGGTGCCGACGGCGGAGCCACCGATCCCCAGGTCGCGGAGGTAATCCGCCGCTTGGGCAATGCGGTCGCGGTTGCGCTCGATCGTGTGGGCGTACGCCGTGAACTCCTGGCCCAGGCGAATCGGCGTGGCGTCCTGGAGGTGGGTGCGACCGGACTTGAGGACGTCGTCGAAGGCCTTGCCCTTCCCGGCGAGGGCGCGCGCCAGGCGATCGAGCGCCTCGAGCAGCGCCGGCAGGCGGGCGAGGGCGGCAAGGCGGATCGCGGTGGGGATCACGTCGTTGGTGGACTGGGCCATGTTGACGTGATCGTTGGGATGCACCGGCTGGTACTCACCCCGCTTCCCGCCCAGGAGCTCGTTCGCGCGGTTGGCGAGGACCTCGTTACAGTTCATGTTGTGCGAGGTCCCCGCGCCCGCCTGGTAGGGGTCGACCACGAACTGGTCGCGGTGGGCGCCCGCCAGCACCTCGTCGGCGGCCTGAACGATGGCGTCGGCGAGGCGGGCGGCGAGGCGCCCGGTCTCCCGGTGCGTGATTGCCGCGGCCTTCTTGATCCAGATGACCGCATCCACGAAGGGCGCGAGCGGCCGCAGCTGGGAGATGGGGAAATTGTGGCGAGCCCGCTCCGTCTGGATGCCGTACAAGGCATCCGCCGGCACGGGCAGCTCGCCGAGGGGATCACGTTCCATACGGGTCGCGCTCATCGCCTCTGTCCGATCCGTCAGGCCGCCGTTCGTCTCCAGCCAGGAATCGCCCATGCACGCTCAGGAGTGGGTGCAGCATCTGCCCGCCCGCGCCGCCTTCGATGCCGCCAAGATGGCCAAGATCGACTGCTTCCGCTCGGAGCGGCTGCTGGTCGGGCTGAATTGCCTCGAGCCGGGCCAGGCGCAGCCGGTCCACGCGCACGCCGGCGCGGACAAATTCTATTTCGTCGTGAGCGGAAAGGCGAGGTTCGTCGTCGGAGGAAAGGCATCCGAAGCCTCCGCGGGGGACCTCATCCTGGCACCGAGCGGGGTGCCGCACGGGGTGGAAACGGCCCTGGAACGAACCGTTGTGCTAGTGGGCATCGCGCCTGCTCCAGGTCCTCGCTAGTCGCCCCATACTGAGAAACCCGCTCAGGCGCTAAGGCGGCTCCCTGGAGCGCCTCCACCACCCCACGGTGAAAAGCTCCTTGGCGACTTTCACTCCGTGGGTCCGCACCAGCACGTAGATCCCCAGCACCGTCAGCACGATCACCGTGTAGAAGCGCCACAGGAGCAGCAGTGTCACCTGGCGGCCGGGGCCGAAGTCTCCGGCAAACCCTGACAGGAACGTGAGCTCGATGCCCCCACCCCCGGACGGGAGGGGCACGACGAGCGATGCGTGGATCAGCGCGAGCGCGCCAAAGAACATCACCCCGAACGGCGGGGCGTCGAGGCGCCCCCACACGAGCGCTGGCAGGATGAACGCCCGCGCCACGGCGCTCGCCACGGTCAGCAGCGCACCGGCGCCCAGCACCCACCAAGGAGCGCGCCGCACATGCGCGAGGGCGACCCGCCACTGGCGCCGCACCCGGTGGCGGATCATCCCCGAGCGTGCGAGGCGCTGCAGCAGCCAGAGCATGATCAGCACGACCAACGCCGCGATCTCGACCACCACCAGGTCGGCGGCGCCGTGGCGGCTCAGCCAGGCTCGCGCCGCGTCGTGCCAGTCGGGGACGTAATGCACGACCAGGGCGCCCGTCACCAGGATGAACACCGGCCACTCGGAGGCGACCTCGACACCGATCGCCACGAGCGCCGTCACCGGGCGGAGCCCCGCTGCCGTGAGCCCGAGAAACCGGGCGGGCTCGCCGCCGAGGCGGTTGGGCGTGAGCGTCGACGCGGCTTCGCCGTAGAGGTTGAGGCGGAAGGCGTCGCGAAACGACAGCGCGCCGCCCGCGGCCCAGGTGGCGAGCTGGATCCGCCAGGCGCGAACCACGCTGTCCACTGCGAGGAGGCCGAGCGCGAGCAGGTGGGTCACGGGAGGTCGGCGGGCGGGCGCTCCACCGTGACCGGTGCCTTGGGCGCGAACTGACAGGCGAGCCGCCACCCCTGCTCCACCAGGCTCCCGAGCCGCTCGCGGTCCTGACGGCCGGCGGGCCAATGACCCGTCACAACGCGGACGCGGCAGCTCGTGCAGTTGCCGATACCGCCGCACACGGTGCGCAGCGGGCTTCCCGTCGCCGCCGACAGCTCGAGGACCGTACGCCCGCCGCCCGCGGGGACCGCGCGGCCGTCGGGGAGAAAGGTGACCGCTGCCTCAGTCAGAGCAGTCGCCCAGGGGATAGATGAATCCGCAGTTGGGACAGGGATTCCTGCAGCCCCACGGCTCGGGCCGGACCTCGAACCCGCACCGCAGGCAGGTGGCGATCCACCGCTCCCTAAGCGAGGCGGAAGACGCCGGTAAGGAAGGGATTGGCTCGACGCTCTTGTCCGACGGTGGTGTTCGGTCCATGGCCGCTATGGACGATGGTGGCGTCCGGCAGAGAGAGCAACTCCCGCTCGATGCTTCCGATGAGGGTCTCGAAGTCGCCGCCCGGAAGGTCGGTGCGCCCAATGGAGCCGGCGAACAGGACATCGCCGCCCAACGCCACGCCGTGCCCCACGAACGTCACACTGCCCGGCGAGTGCCCCGGGGTGTGGCGCACCGCGAACTCGAGGTCCCCCACGCGCGCCATGTCGCCGTGCGCCCATGGCAGGTCGGGCGCCGGGAGGGGCTCGGCGCGGACGCCGAACGCCGCGGCCTGCGCGGGCACCGCGTCGTAGAGGCGGCGGTCGGCCGGGTGGAGGTACACCGGGACCCCGGTCTCGGCCTTGACCCGCGGGACGCCCATCACGTGGTCGAGGTGGGCGTGGGTGAGCCAGATCGCAACCGGCCGCGCGCCCGAGGCGGCGACCTTGTGGAGGACGAGCCCCGCCTCCTCCCCGGGATCGACGATGGCGCACTCGGCTCGCGCCTCGTCGATGACGAGGTAACAGTTCTCGACGAACCGGCCGTTCGCGATCTGGACGATCTTCACGTGACCGCCGCCTTTTCCTTCTCGCGCAGCACCGCGAGGTATTTCTCCACCGCGATCGCCGCCGTCGTCGCGTCGCCCACCGCGGTCGTGACCTGGCGGGTGAGTTGGGCGCGCACGTCGCCGGCGGCGAACAGGCCTGGGATCGACGTCATCATCCGGTCGTCGGTGATCATGTAGCCGCCGGCGTCGTGCGCGAAGTGGCCCTCGACGATACCGGTGTTCGGCTTGAACCCGATGAAGACGAACACGCCACCCACCGGCAGCCGGGAGCGGGCGCCCGTGACCGTGTCCTCGAGCGCCAGGTGCTCCACGCCCCGCTCGTTCCCCACGATCTCGCTGACCTTCTTGTTCCAGACTACCTCGATCTTCGGGTTCGCGAACGCGCGCTGCTGGAGGATCTTCGAGGCCCGGAACTCGTCGCGGCGGTGCACGATGTAGACCTTGCTCGCGTAGCGGGTCAGGTAATCAGCCTCTTCGACCGCGGCGTCACCACCCCCCACGACGGCCAGCACTTCACCCTTGAAGAACGCGCCATCGCACACCGCGCAATAGGAGACGCCCTTCCCGGCATACTCCCTCTCGCCTGGCACGCCGAGCTTCACCGGGGTGCCGCCCGCAGTGAGGATCACGGCTGGAGCGCGATAGGTGACGTCGCGCTCGGTTTCGACCTCAAAGGCACCGTCGTCCGTCTTCCGCACCACTCGCACGGTGTCGGACAAGATCTCGGCGCCGAACTTGCGGGCGTGGTCGGCCATCTTCTGGGAGAGCTCCCACCCCTTGATGGTCTCGAAGCCGGGGTAGTCCTCGACCAGGTCGGTGTTGAGGAGTTCGCCGCCGGGGGCCCCCCGCTCGATGGTGAGCGCCTTGAGCATCCCACGGCCAGCGTACATGGCGGCGCACAGCCCGGCGGGGCCGGCACCGACGATGATCACGTCATATCCATTCATTTCGTTGTCAGGCATCCGCGCGAAATTCCAAACGCGGAGGATCCGCCTCCCCCGCCAGGGCCCGCGCGAGCTTCGCGCGGAAGGTGATCGTCTCGAACTCGACTTCGGGGACCTGCGGCCCCGCGAGGTGCTCCATGGCCTTCGCTCCGACCGTCACGACGCCGTGCCGGTTGTGGCGCTGCCGGTGCAGCAGCGCGGCGCACGCCTGGATCAGCCCCTGAAGGACCCGGGCTTCATCCTCCCTAATAATAGAACGCCAGACGGTTTCCAAGGCTTCGTGGGCGAGCCAGTACTCGCCCCCGTTGAACAGGTCCCGTGCGTGATTCAGGTACGCTCGGCGGGTTTCGGGTGTCATGGGCGGATGGCCGGATGGCCGGATGGACGGATGGTGAACCGATGACGCACGACGTGCCGCCCTATCCGCCCATCCGCCCAAGGGTCAGCAGGTTCAACGCCCCGTGACACGAGCTGATCGTCCCGACCAGCACCGTTGCCGGCTCGGGGCGCGCGCCGGCGGTGGCTACGATCCAGTCCCCCTCGAGCACCGCGTCCACCGCGAACGTCCCCACGCCGAAGACGTGATGCCGGCAGACGAACAGCGCAGGCCCGAACACCCGTTGCCCCGCGGCCTGCAGGCGGGTGGCGAGGGCCGTCACCGCCTCGCCCATCTCCCACGAGCGCGGTCGACCGATCGCCGGACAGACAGCCGGCTCGATGCAGTGCGTCGGGCAGATCCAATCGGCGAACGACACGTAGCGCGTGTGGTCGGCTGCCGTCCGGTCGTACGGCGTGCCGAGCGCGCCGGGCACCGGCGTGACCGCGATCGCGCGGCGCGGCCAGCGCTGCCGCGCCCGGCGCAGCACCCACTCGAACATGAGGTGCGGCATGTGGGGCGACGGCACGATGTAATCCTGGGGCTCGAGCGCGAGCGAGCGCCTGGCCACCCCGAGGAACTGGTCGAAATAGGCCCCCCATTCGCTCGTCACGACCTTCCGGTCGGGCGCCTCGCCCAGCTCCTGCCGAGCGCGGCACTTCGGGTCGTGGTCGACCACGACCACCGCCCGGAACTCTGCCTTGCCCTTTTCCTTGGCCTTGGCGAGCTGGGCGGCGTAGAAAGTGCCGTAGCACCCGCCGCCCACGACGATCACGTCCCGCATCCGGACGACCTCGCTCACCGGATGAGCCGCCCGCCGTCGACGATCAGGATGGTGCCGGTTACGTACTCGCTTTCGAGCAGGAACCGCACTGCCCCGACGACGTCGTCGGGGTGGCCCAGTCGCTGGACGGGCGTCGTCGCCGCGAAGTGGTCGCGGGTGGCCTGGTCCCACGCCTCCGGCAACAACACCGGCCCGGGCGCCACCGCGTTCACCGCCACGTCCGGGGCGAGCGCGCGCGCGAGCCCCTTGGTGAGCATCACGACGCCCGCCTTGCTGACGCAGTGCGGGATGTACGCGGGCCACGGCTCGAACCCCGCCACGTCCGCGAGGTTCACGATCCTGCCTTTCGCCTTGCGCAGATGCGGCAGGGCGCCCTGCGCGACGAAGAAGTACGCGCGGAGGTTCAGGTCGAGCGTCTCGTCCCAGCCCTCCGGCGTGATGGTCTCGACCGTCTGGCGGACCAGGATACCCGCGGAGTTGACGAGGATGTCGAGCCCGCCGAGCGCCTGGGCGGCGGCATCCCCCAGCCGGCGCGCCGCGGCCGCGTCGCGCAGGTCAGCGGGATTGAGCGCCGCCCGGCCCCCCAGGCCGCGAATCCCGGCCGCCGTCGCCTCGGCCCCGGCCCTGGAGCCGTGGTAGTG
>JACOVF010000074.1 GCA_016177465.1 Gemmatimonadota bacterium | reverse complement strand
TCGCCGACCTTCAGCTCCATCGGGACCCGCTCGCCCTTCTCCGTGCGGCCGGGGCCGACGGCGATCACGTTACCCTGGATCGGCTTCTCTTTGGCGGTGTCGGGGATGTACAGCCCCCCTTTCATCGTTTCCGTCTCCTCCGAAGGGCGGATCGCCACCCGATCGGCGAGCGGAAAGACTTTCAGCTTCGTCTTGGTTGCGGTTGCCATGGTGCCAAAGCCTCCATACTAAGTATGTGTCGTAACTCCATGGGTTTGTACGTTATTAGCACTCTCCGTTGGTGAGTGCTAACTGTGCGCGGGAGAATCTGCTCGAGGCCGAAACCGGTGTCAAGGGGAGGGTTCGGAGTGGCTCATCTGAGCGAGGAGGGAGTCCACCACCGCCCGGGCACGGGCCTGGGCATCCGGCCCGATGGAATCGAGCCGGATCGCCACAGCCGCCAGGACGACCCCGCTGCGGGTGTCGAACAGCCGGGCGTGGAGCCAAGGGGTCGCCACGGCGTCCGCCTCCCGGAACGTGAAGTGCATCAGCCCGGCGGCTGGCCGGCCCCCGCCCCGCACCTCCCGCCGGACCGCGAATCCGTTCTCTCGCAGGGTCCGGATGAACGCCTGGCTGAGCGTGTCCCGGCGGGAGACGACGATCTGGTAGCCCTTGAGGGAATCGGGGACTCGCACCCCGCCCGATCCGCAGCCCGCCCCGAAGCACGACGCCACGACGCCAAGGCGCCACGAAACCGCACCAACCGCTCGTGAAACGTGGCGTCCTGGCGTCGTGGCGTCGGGGTTCACGGTATCACCCGCCTCACCCCCACCCACCGCGGCAGCCAGTAGGACCCTTCGGGGTCGTGCACGTCCAAGTACGAGAGCCGCACGCCGGTCGAGGAGCTGTGGATGAACTTCCGCTCGCCCACGTACATTCCGACGTGTGTCACGCCGCCGCCGGGCTGCGCGCTGAATAGGAGGATGTCCCCGGGCTCGAGCGCCCCCACCTCCGGTGGCACCTCCGTGCCCGCGCGCGCCTGGTCGCGGCCAGTGCGCGGGAGGCGGATGCCGTAGCGGCCATAGGCGTACTGGATGAGGCCTGAGCAGTCGAACCCGTTCTCCGCTGTTCCGCCCCACTGGTACGGTGTCCCGATCGCGTCGAGCGCCGTGCGCACCACGTCCGCGGCGTTGCCCGTTATGCGAGCCGGTGGCTCCGGCGGCGCGCCACTTCCCCTTCCCCGTTCCCCGTTCCCAAATCGTATCGAGAGCCCCGCCGCGAGGCTGAACCCGGTGCGGGCGTCGCGCGGCCGCCAGAACCCGTGTGGCCCTTCGTCCGCGACGCGATACCGGCCCTCCACGCCAAGCGCTAGGAGGGAGACCGGCCGCCACTCGAGCCCGCCCCCCACGCTCCAGAGCGCGGCGAGGTGATGCGTGGTCGTGTCGGTGAGGAGGCCGAGGCTGACGCCGGCCAAGACGTAGGGGGCAAGCCCCGCGCGCGGCCGGAGCGCTTGCAGCTCCCAGCCTAACCCATAGAACGCGCGGCGGCGGCCCAGGCTGTCGCTCACGACGACGGTGGCGCCGAAGCCGTGCGTCACGCGGCCGACGAGCGACGCGCTGGTGCGGAATTCGTAGGTGGCGGCCCGGTTGTCACCCAGCCACCGGCCGTAACGGAACTCCGTGTCGCGCCCCTGCGCCGCCGCCGTGGCCGGGAGCATCGCCGCGAGGGAGAGCGCGACGCTATTCGGCCGGCGCAATCGCGGTGCGTTCTTGGGACGCGCGTGGGGCCATGCGGTGGGACAGGAGATGCGGGACTCGGCGCATAAACCGCACCCAAGCCCACAGCGTGCCGAATCCGCAGCCCGCTGCGACCAGGCCTGCCGTCCCGACCATCGCGAGCGGGCTCGTAAACCGGCCAGCGACGAGCGCGCCGAGCCACAGCCCGAAATACGAAGCTCCCCACGCCAGCACCGGAGTGAGGAGCCATCCGACGACGACCAGGAGGTGGGCCACCCAACGGGGCATCCCGCCCCTCCCGCTAGGACTTCCGCGCGAGCGTGACGATCCCAGCGAGCGTCAGGATCACCGTGTAGCCGATGCCCGCCTCGAACGGCAGCGTGAAGCTGAGGCCGGCGAACCGGGCGATGCTGACCGCGATGACGGTGCCGATCAGCACGGTGCCGGCCATGCGGGCGACCGTCGGCTCGCCGCGCGCCGACTGCCCCGCAGTGACGATCGCGCCCATCCAGGCGAGGAAGGTGCCGAGCATCCACCAGATCGGGAGGTACCACCAGCTGCTGCCGCCGCCGATCGCGTCCCAGGTCCAGGGATAGGCCTTAACCGGACGTAGCAGGATGATGTCGATCGCCATGAAGACGACCGTCCCCCACAACCCAGCGGCCGTCGCCCCGGCGATCCCCTCGGTCCGGCGCGCCGCTATCCAGCGAGCCGGCAAGAAGCTCACGGCTGTCCCGGCGGCCAGCACGACCAGGGTGAGCACCCCTTGGCGGAACATCCCGACGGGGAGCAGCCGGGCGAGAAGGAGGAACGCCACCACGCCCCCCGCGGTGGTGACTCCCGTCTTGGTCCCGGCGACGAGGACGGTGCGGAAATCCGAGCGATCCGTACCGTCGGCCGCCGCGGTAGCGGTCATCCTGTCCTGTCTCCTGTCGTGAAAGCGGTATCACGAAAGACACGCAAAATCTAGCGCCCTCTCCCGCTCGGGCCAACGGGCCCGGTCACCATTTGAGGCCGAGCGCCGCGGCGGCGAACCGCAGGCCCACCAAGGTCAGGTCGGGGTGCACCGCTTCAATCTCCCGCGAGAGGGGCGCCACCAGCGCTGCCAGTCCCCCGGTGGCCACGACCTTGGGGCTGCGGCCGTTCGGCCACTCGGCCTTGATGCGGCGCACGAGCCCGTCGACGGCGTCCACCGTGCCCCAGAGGACGCCGGCGCGTATGCAGTCCTCCGTGCGCCGCCCGATCACGCGCTCGGGCGGGGTGAGCTCGGTAGCCGGTAACTTGGCGGTCTTGCGCACCAGGTCGTCGGCGGCGGTCCGCACCCCGGGCATGATGACCCCGCCGATAAACCGGCCGTCGCCGGTGATGCAGTCGAAGGTGGTCGCGGTGCCGAAGTCCACCACGATCGTGTCCTGGCCGAACAGCTGCGATGCGGCGAGGGTATTCACGATGCGGTCGGCGCCGACGGTGAGCGGCTCGTCCACGTCGAGCGTGATCGGCAGGCGCGACCGCGCATCCACGACCATGGGCCGCACGGTCGTCGCGCGCTCCACGCCCTCGCACACGCTCTGGGTCACGGTGGGCGCCACCGAGGCGACGGCGGCGGCACGCACCTCCTGGGTCGAACGCCCGGCCTGCGTCAGGTACGCGGTGATCGCGGCGGCCCACTCGTCGGGGGTCCGTTGTGACGTCGTCGTGAGGCGCCAGTAGTTCTCGAGCCGGTCGCCCCGGAAGAGACCCAGCGTGGTTTCGGTGTTGCCGACGTCGAGCGCGAGGAGCATCGGCGGCTAAGATAGGCGCGTGCCGGCGGCCCCGCCACGGCGGTACACGAGCCAGCCGAGGCCGAGCGCCAGGGCTGCAGTGAGCGCGAGCGTCGCGGCGCCGGCGAGACCGGCGAGCCCGGGCACAACGGGAGCGCCACTCAGCGCCTTGAGCGGCGCGTTGTGAAGCGCGTGGTATGCGGCGGCGACGAGCAGCGACCCGGAGAGCGCGTAGAGACATCCCGTGACGAACCCGCCCAGACTCGTGCCCACGAAGATCCAGACCGGTGATCCGGTGTAGCCCGGCTGCACCGCGTGCCACAGCCCGAACGCCACCGCCATCAGCGCGAGCGCGCCGAGGCCGGCGCTCTCGGGCGGGCCGCACAGCGCGCGCCGGAACGCGAGCTCCTCGGTGACGAGGAGGACCAGCGCGTCCGCCGCGAGGAAGTACAGGGACGCGGCCACGACGGGTCCCGCGGCGACGTCGGGACGCAAGATGCCGATGTGCACCGCCTCGGGGAGCAGCGCGACGCCGGCCGCGACGAGATACCAGCGCCAGGCTGAGCGCTGCGTGCTCGCGGCGACGACGGCGCCCCAGACCGCGGCGCCCGCGAGCAGCGCGACGACCGCGGCGACGTCGCCGTGCCACAAGTGGCGCGTGCGCACGGCGTTCCCACCCGCGAGCAGGCAGGCCGCCACGATAGCAGCGAGCGCGGCACCTTTGCGCACGTCGGGAATCGCGCGGCGGCCAGCGTCGGGCCACAGCCGGAGGGGAACGCGCAGGGCAAGCAGCGTGACGAGCGCCGCCAGGCCGGCGGAGAGCGGCACGGCCGTGCCGCCGCCGGCCCTGATCGCCGGCGTCCGGGGCACGGCCCAAGCGAGCGTCACGAGCAGGACGGAGAGCGAGATCCGGCTGGCGAGCGAGAGGTCACGCGAGCTCGACACGGCCCTCCCGCACAGCGGCGGTGCCGCTCTCCCCTTCCACGAGCAGCGCGCCGTCAGGGCGCAACCCACCGCCGCGCCCGGCCAGCGGCCGGCGCAGCTGCCGCCCGCGCAGGCAATCCCGCGCCGCGAATGCGGCGCACTCGGGCTCGGTGAGCCGGACCCCGTACGCCGTGAGGCAGGTGAGGCCGGGCACCAGGCAGTCAAGCAGATCAATCCGCCGCACCGCCGGCAGCAGCTCGCTCAGCGCCACCGCGCGACCAGCGAGCTCGGGGGGTACCGGATTGCAGACATTGACGCCGATCCCGACCGCCAGCCACTGCAGCTCCTCGCCTTGCCAGCGCCCCTCGCACAGTACTCCGGCGAGCTTGCGCCCGTCGAGCAGGACGTCGTTCGGCCACTTGAGCTGTACCGCGGACCGCCCCAGCAGCTCGTCCACCGCGTCCGCCAGCACCAAACCGGCGCGGATAGACACCGCGCCCAGCTCCGCCTGTCCGGGCCGAAACAGCATCGCGAGCCAGACGCCGCCCACGGGAGAATGCCAGGTGCGGCCGTCGCGCCCCCGCCCCGCCGTCTGCTCTTCAGCGAGGACGACGGCGCCGGACGGCGCGCCCCGGCTCCCGAGCCCATGGACGGCGTCGAGGCTCGACGGCAGCTGCCGGTGAACGGCGACGTGGGGGACGCCCCAGCGTTTGGCCAACAACCTCGCCGGAACGCCGTCGAGGTCTATGCCCGCCATAGCGCGTAGAGGATCGTGAAGCCGCCGAGCGCCCAGCAGTAGGGCGCGAAGGTATAGAACCGGCCACGCCGTAACAGCTGCACGAGCAGCCGGATCGCGAGGATCCCGGAGACGAGCGCCACGGCAAAGCTCACCGCAAAGGGGGCCGCGCCGACGACGGAGAGATCGGCGGTGGCACCGCGCGCCTCGAGCAGCGCGGCGCCGCCGATCACCGGGATCGCCATCAAGAAGCTGAACTCCGCCGCCTCCGCCGGCCGGAGCCGGCTCCACAACCCCACACTCACCGTCGAGCCGGAGCGGCTGATACCGGGTAGAATCGCGACGGCCTGCGCCAGGCCGATCCCCAACGCGCCGAGCACCGTCGGTGTAGCGCGATCCCCGCTCGCGCGGCGGGTCGACCAGAGGACGAGGCCGGTGATCGCGAACGCGATTCCGACGAACAGCAGGGAGTCGAACGCCCGCTCCACCGCATCGCGGCACAGCACGCCGACGACCCCCGCCGGTGCGGTGGCGAGGATCAGCAACCCCACGTAGCGCAGATCCCCGTCCCGGCCGAGCACCGCCCCCGCCATCACCGTGAGAAGCCGCCGGCCGTAGACGATCAACACCGAGCCGAGGGTGGCCACGTGCAGCGCCACTTCCACGAACACGCCCGGCGTGCGCACGCCCGTGAGCCGCTCCGCGAGAACCAGGTGTCCCGAGCTCGAGACCGGCAGGAACTCCGTGAGCCCCTGCACCAGTCCGAGCAGCACCGCTTGTCCGTAGCTCATGCGACCCGCCCCGCGACCAGCGCGATCAAGCCTGCCACCATGGCCCCCTTCAGGAGAAGACTGGCGCCCGTGAGGCGCCCCCGACGCAGCCGCAGGGCCGCGGCCACGACCACGAGCTGGGCGATCGCGGCGACCGCAAAATAGGCATCGCCAAATCCCGCCGCCCAAGGCAGCGCGAGGCTGACCGGGATGAACCCGAGGGCGAGCAACACGGCAACCTGCCGGGCGCGCGCCGGGCCCAGCGTGATCGGGAGCGTGCGCCGTCCGACCGCGCGGTCACCGGGTTCGTCCTCGAGGTCCTTCACGACCTCCCGCACGAGATGCAGCCACGCCGCGACGGCCCACGGGACGAGGCCTGCGGCGGGCCGGTCCACGGTGGCAGAGCCGTAGAAGAGCGGCAGGCCCGCCACCACCGCCACCGCGACGTTGCCGGGCACGCCCCGCCGCTTGAGCAGTGGCGAGTACACGACCATCACCGCGAAGGCCAGGAATCCGATAAACACGAGCGTCCCGCTCACCAGGGCCGCCGCGGTCAGGCCGACCAACGTCCCGGCAAAGACGCACAATTCCGCAGCGCCGCGCGATAGGCGTCCCGCGACAAGCGGCCGCGCACCCGCGGGCCGATTCAGCGCGTCGGCGGGCGCGTCGTGCAGGTCGTTGAGGGCGTTCCCCGCGGCCCCGAGCCCCATACCGGACAGGGCTGCCCAGCCCAGCAGCGGCGTCCAGCCCACGCGCTCGAGCGCGATCCAGCCGCCAGCCAGAATGGCGGCAGCGGCGAGGACGAGATTGGGGAGACGGATCAGACGAAAAACGTCAGTCACGCAGGACGTCCTGGTAGAGCTGCTCGTAGAGCGGCACGACCCGCTCCGCGGAGAACTCCCGTGCGCGGGCGATGGCCCGCGCCCTCATCCGGGCGTGCGCGTCGGGGTCCTTGAGGAGCGCCACCGCCCGCTCGGTCATCTGGGCCACGTCTCCGACCGGGGCGAGGTGGCCCGTTTCCCCGTTCACCACCACTTCGGGAATCCCGCCCAGATTGCTCGCCACGACCGGGACGCCGCAGGCCATCGCCTCGAGCGCGGCGAGCCCGAACGACTCGGTATTCGAAGGCAGGAGGAACAGGTGCGCGCCCCGCAGGATGTCGGCCACATTCTCGACCTTGCCGAGGAACCGCACGTTCCGCTTGAGCCCGAGGCGGTCCACCTCCGCCTCGGCGGCATCGCGCTCCGGACCATCGCCCACTAGGACGAGCGTGGCCGCCATCGCCTGGCGCACGCCTGCGAAGATCCGCACCACATCGGTCACGCGCTTCACCGGGCGGAAGTTCGAGACATGGACGAGTAATTTGTGGCCCGCCGGCGCGAGCGCGCAGGTCTTGCCGTCGGGCGCCGGGTGGTAATCCGCGGTCGAGATGAAATTGGGGATCACCGTCACCTCGCACCCGACGCAGCCGAACGTGCGATACGTCTCGTCCCGCAGGTACTGCGACACGGCCGTCACGCGATCCGACTGCTCGATCGAGAACTTGGTGATCGTAAAGTAGGATGGGTCCTTGCCGACAAGGGTGATGTCAGTGCCGTGCAGCGTGGTCACCACTTTCAGGTCCCGCACCTGGTCCATCATCTGCTTCGCCAGCCAGGCGGTGGTGGCGTGCGGGATCGCGTAGTGCACGTGCATGAGGTCGAGGTTCTCGCGCAGGGCTACCTCGTGCTGCTTCACCGCCAGGGAGAGGGCGTACGGCGCGTGCTCGAAGAGCGGGTAGTCGGCGGTCACGACCTCGTGGAACGACACGCGCTCCTCGAAGCCGCGCAGCCGGAACGGGCTCGCGTACGAGATGAAGTGCACCTCGTGTCCGCGCCGGGCGAGCTCGAGCCCTAGCTCGGTCGCGACGGCGCCGGAGCCGCCGTAGGTCGGGTAACACGTAATGCCGATTCGCATGCAAGCCCTCAGCCGTCAGCCATCTGCTTTACGCCGCGCCAGCGCTCGAAGATCTCATCGGCCAGGACCGCTGGACTTCGCGTCGCGTCCAGCACCCACACGTCCTCTCGCTGAGAGCTGACGGCTGACGGCTGACTTCGCAGTTGATGTCGAAGCCACGTCTCCTGCCGCTTGGCGTAGCGCCGGGTCGCCACTACGATGGCCTGGGGCAGCTCGGCCTCGGACAGCTTTCCCTGCAACATCGCCACTACCTCCCGGTAGCCGACCCCGTCGAGTCCGGGCGCGCCGGCGGCCACGCCGCTCGCGAGCAGGCCTCGGACCTCAGCCACCATCCCCGCATCGAGCATTCGCCGCACCCGCTCGGCGATCCGCCGGTGCAGCGCGTCGCGCGGCAGGGTCAGATGAATGTACCACGGGCGCATCACGCCCGTCTCGCGCGCCTCGCGCTGCCACCAGGAGAGCGGCCGCCCGGTGAGCAGGGCGACTTCCACGCCCCGCGCCGCCCGCTGCCGCCCCCCGCCGGCGAAGCGGCGGTCCAGCCGACCCGCCCAGCGCGCCAGATCCACCGACGGCAGCCCCTCCGTCCACTGGCGCAGCAGCTCCCGCCGCCCCTGATCGAGCGGGGGCTCTCGGAACAGCCCCTCTGCCAGCGCCCGCACGTAGAAGCCCGTGCCGCCCACAACCACGGGTAGCCGTCCGGCACGCTGCACCTCCGCCAGCCACCGGGCCGCGTCGTGGGCAAACTGTCCCGCACTGTAACGCTCGCCGGGATCGACGAGATCCAGCCCCAGGTGCGGCACCCGAGCCAGGATGTCCGGCGTGGGCTTCGCCGTGCCGATATCGAGGCGCCGGTACACCTGGCGCGCGTCTGCCGAGATCACCGTCACCGGCTCGAACTCGGCCAGGGTGGCCGCCACAGCCGTCTTGCCGACGGCGGTGGGGCCGACGAGGACGGGCACGAGGGGGCGGGGTTCGGGCATGCCTAGGCGTTGCAGGACGCCACGATGCCACGTCGTGTGCCGCTAGGTACGCCCAAACCGCCGCTCCAGTTCTTCCTTCGGCAAGTACACGATCGTCGGCCGGCCGTGAACGTCGTGGGCCGGGAGCGTCGCCGTGAGGAGCCGGTAGATGAGCTCGCGCATCTCCTCGGGGTCAAGATGATGGCCCGCCTTGATCGCCGCACGGCAGGCGAACGTCGCCGCGAAGCGCTCGAGGCGATTCGTCCAGCCGCCGAACCGTCCGCCGGCGAGGTCCGCGACGAGTTCCTGGAGACAGCGCGCCGCCTCGAAGCGTGGATGGGGGTTCGGCGCGGTCTGGACCACCACGGTGCGTCCCGAAAACGACTCGACCTCGAACCCGACGCGCTGCAGCAGCTCGTGGTGCGCGTCGATCGCCTCGAGCTCCGGGGGAGTGAACTCGAGGGCGAGGGGCAGCAGCAGCCGCTGGGCGGGCGCGCCGTCCCCCGACAGCTGGCGCATCACCCGCTCGTACAACACCCGCTCGTGCGCCGAATGCTGGTCGACGATGGCGACGCCGGCGTCGGTCTCGAACAAGATGTAGGTGTCGAAGACCTGGAAGAGCTGCGCGGTCGGCTGTCGGCGGTCGGCAAATCCGCCACCCCCGCCGAACAGCTCCAAGGGCACGCCCTCCGGAAGCCGCGCACCGAGTCCTTCCCAGGGTGGGCTCAGCCCGGGGCCATGCCCCGGCGTGAGCGGAGCCGCCGCCTCGAGCGGGGCCAGCGCCGCCCGCACTGCCTCCTCGACGACCTTCTCGACGAAGAACTTGTCCCGGAACCGGACCTCGAGCTTGGCGGGGTGCACGTTCACATCCACCGCATCGCCCGGGAGGTCGAGGAACAGCACCAGCGACGGCCGGTCACCCGGGTGGATCGCGGAGCGGTACCCCGCCTCGGCGGCGCGGACGAGGAACGGGTCCTTGATCGGGCGGCCGCGCACGAACACATGCGCCTTCCGGCCCGCCGGCTTCGCCTGCGACGGCCGCTGGGCGAAGCCGGTGACCTCGAGAGGACCTTCGCGGTAGGCGACGGGCAGCAGCGTGTCGGCGAGCTCGCGGCCCCACAGCGCGTGCACCCGGTCGATGGGCCGCGCCGCAGCTGGGAGATCAAACAGGGGGCGTCCGTCGCTCGCGAGGGTGAAAGCGACGTCGGGGCGCGTGAGGGCGAGTACCGTGACCGCTTCCGAGGCGGAGCGGGCTTCGGTCGCGGGCGCGCGCAGGAACTTGCGGCGCGCGGGGGTATTGAAGAACAACCCCCGCGCCGTGATCGTCGTGCCCCGCTGGCGTACGGCGTCGTCCACCGCCTCAACACGACCACCCACCAGGAGCAGCCGAGTGCCGGTCTCCCCGTCAGGCGACGTTTCCAGCTCGAGCCGCGACACGGAGGCGATCGCCGGGAGCGCCTCGCCGCGGAAACCGAATGTGCCGACGCCGATCAAGTCGGCGGCCGCGCGAATCTTGCTCGTCGCGTGCCGGTTGAGGGCGAGCACCGCGTCCTCGCGCCCCATCCCCTCCCCGTCGTCGCTCACGCGGATGAGGGTCTTGCCGCCGTCCTCGATCTCGATTCGGACGGCCGTCGCCCCGGCGTCGAGCGCGTTTTCGACGAGCTCCTTCACGACCGAGGCGGGACGTTCAACGACCTCGCCCGCGGCGATCTGGTCGGCGACGGGATCCGCGAGGACCGCGATCTTGGGACTCACAGCCGCACCACCTCCGTCTCGAGCACCCAGCCGCGCAACCCGTCGCGGCGCCGCACCGCGAGCCAACGCCCGTAGCGGTCCACCACGAGCACCGCCGCGCCCCCCTCGATGGAGCCGGTGGCGCTCGCCCTGCCGTGCGGTGCGACCCGCACCGCCGTCGTGGGCTGGATGGCGACCGCGAGCGGCTGCCGGGCGCGCCGGCCCTCGCGCGCGGCGAGGAGGGTAGCGCCCGCCGTAAGGCCGGCGATCACGACGAGCACGCGCCGGCGCCGCCGTGCGAGAGCCGCGACCCAGAGCGCCAACCAGGACGCGGCCGCCACCAGCGCCCATTCTGCCGTCGTGGCGACCCCCACGGCGAGCAGCGGCTCGCTCGCGGCGTCGGGCGGCGGCAGTAGCCGGCGCGATCGGCGGATCACCAGGTCGCGCGGCGCGAGTCGCGCAGCGATCGTCCAGGCAGCGACCGCCTTGCCGTCAGCCCCCGCCCGGTACAGCGTGGCCCCCAGATTATACCAGTGGGCCGCCACGCGCGGCTGGCGAGCGGCCCGCGCGGCGAAGGAATCCGCGGCGGCCCGGAGCGCCCCCGCTTCGTAGAGCCCTTCCGCGGTAGGCCCCTGCAGCGCCGCGCGGGCCGCCGGTGCCAGACACAGAGCGAGCAACACCCCCGCCAGCATGCGCCGGCGCCGCCGCGCCAGCGGCTCCACCCCCAATACCCGCAGTACCTGCTCGGTCTCCGCCGCCAGCTCCACGGCGTCGCCCACGCCCTGCGGGCCGTAGCGCGCCGCCCGCAGGCGATCGCGCAGCCGCATCACGTGCTCCGCCACCGCGCTCTCGACCCCGGCCGCCCGGAGCGCCTGCGCCAGGCCGTCGCCGTCACGCGCGACCGTGTCGGGCACATGGGCAGCGAGCACGGCCTGGAACTCGCGCTCGAGCCGCCCGAGGCGCGTCAGCTGCGGCGCGACCACCGGCGTAATCCGGCGACTGCCGGGAGCCGGGCGTCGGCGCGCCAGCCAGAGGAGCGCCGGCGGCAGCGCGGCGAGCGCGATCCAGCCCCACGGCGTCAACCCGCGGGCGAGGGCGCTGGTCCAAGACTCGCGGCCCCCCAGGGTGAGTGGCGGGAGGGCGCGCGCCGCCCGCGGCTCCACGCCCGGCTCCACGGCGAGGGCCCGGGGTGCCGCCCCGGGCACCGCGTACCTGCCGGTGGCGATGTCGTAGTAGGGATACCGGACCTCGGGGAGGACAAAGCTGCCGGCGGAGTCGGGGACGACCAAATAGCGGAACGTCTTGCTCCCACCAATAAGTTCGTTCCGCGGCTCGAGCCGCACGGCAGTCTGCGCCGGGTAAGTGCGGAAGCCGGCCGGCCAGCGGAACACCGGTTCGGGCCACAGCACAATGTTCCCCATCCCAGTGACCGTGGCGGAGACTGCCATCGGCTCACCCACACGCGTGTCGCCTCCCGTGACGGCGACGTCGAGCGTCAGGCCCTGCCCCACGACACCCTGGTCGTCCGCCGGGCGCCCTGCAGCCGGGAGCGGGAGGATGGTCATCGGCGCCGAATCGGTCCGCAGGGTGTACCGCTCCTCGCGACTGAAGAAGGAGAAGGACACCGGGACCGCGTACGTGACCGACACGGGCGGGATCACCACGCGCCCCTGCGCCAGCGGAAACACGACGGTGTGCACCGCGAACAGATCCATCCACCGGCCGTCCACCAGGCGCGACGCGGCGATCCCCGTGGGCGCAGGCTGTGGATACGCCCATACCCGCTCCGGCGTCGCGAGTACGACGACCGGCAGACGGCGCAGGCGATTGCGCAGCTCGCGCGGGAACCACGCCGCCGCGATCATGTCGACCTGCTGGCCGACGAGCACCGTGTCATCCGGTATGATCACCGTCAACGCCACTTGGTCGTTGCGGGCGGGCAGCGGGGCGGATTCGAGCAGCCCGCGGGCCAGTGGCCCCAGCGTGGCCGCGGCGCCCGTCGCCGTACTGTCCACGGTGAGCGTGATCGGATCGGTGTCGACCACCACGTCACCCTGCCGGGCGCGCACCGGCCCGATGAACACCGTGCCAGCCCGTTCCGCGCGCAGCAGCAGCTCGCGCACCGTGGTGCGCACGGGCCCGTCCGCCCCCGACAGCGAGACCTCCGTGAGGTCGCGCGACCCGACGAGCGCGAACCCTGAGAGCAGTGGGAGCACGAGCTCGACCGGCTCGATCGAGCGCGAGCGGGCCCGCACGGTGAGGGTTAGCTCATCACCGACGCGCAGGCGCGTGCGGTTCACGCTCGCCGTCACTTCGGGCGGCGGGGGCGCGGGGGCGACGCCCTGTAGTGCGATCGCGAGCAACAGCGCGGCGCTCACCAGTCCTTCACCGTCGGCGGCGCGGCGTGGCGCGTGCGCCCCATCCGCTCCCGCCGCGTGCGCAACTCTTCTTGGCCGATCGATTGCAGGATCTGTTCGGCCTGGGCGCGGCTCAGCCCTTCTCTACCCTGTTCTTCCGCGGCGGTCCCGCCCCCGGCCTTCCCACCTCCCGGCGGTACCCCAACCACGCCGCCACCCCCCGCGGGCGGCATGTTCGATTGACCACTCCCGCTCCGCCGCTGCCGCAGGGCGAGCTCCAGGTTCCACTTCGCGGGGAAGTGGTGCGGCTTGAGGAGCAGGGCCTCGCGGTAAGCGCGCTCGGCGTCGCCGAGATGGGAGTCACGGTTGGCGCTGTCAGCCGTGGCTGCGTGCAGGGCGACGAGGCCGAGGTTGTAGAGCGCGCGGAACCGCACTTCGGGATCGAGCGCGGTGGCAGCCCGGGCCAGGCTGGAGCGCGCGACGTCCAGGTCCCCCGCGGCCAGCGCGGCAGTCCCCGCGTTGAACCACGCCGTGTCATCGCGGCGGCGCGCGGCTAGCTCGGCGAGGTAGGCTTCGGCGGCGCGGCGCATATCGCCAGCGTCCCAAGCTTTCTGGGCCTCGGTTCTGGGTCGGGAGGCAGGAGCCGAGAGGCCGGCCGACTGCGCGACCGCTGGCCGCCCCGCCACGACCAGGAGCGCGAGGCTCACCAGGGCGGCCGTGCGGCGAGACCAGGCCTGGCCAAGCAGAATCATCGCCGCGGCCACGAGCGGGATCCACGCGCGCGGCCGGCCACGCTCGGTGCGTGCCTCCGTCGCCGCACTGCGCTTGTAGGCGGCGACGAGGTCGCGCACCGCGCCGGCTTGGTCGGGCAGCTCCGAAGCGACGATCGTCCCCTGCGCCGCATCGGCGATGGCGGCGAGGATGTCGTCGCGCCGCGCGGTCGTGATCACGTCCCCCGCCTCATCCTGCTGCCAGCCTCGCAGGATCCCATGCTCGTCACGCACGGGGATCCGCGCGGGTACGCGCCCACCCTCCGCCACCACAATCAGATGGATCCCGAGCGCGTTGAACGGCTGCGCCCGCGCGAGCACCAATGGCAGGGAATCATGCGCTTCGCCATCGGTGAAGACCACGAGCACGCGGTCGGCGAGCTCCGGGCTGGCGCGCAGTAACTCGCCCCCCTGCACCAGGGCAGCGGCCAGGTTGGTGCCGCCCTCGGAAGCGATGTCGGGATCGAGGGCATCGAGGTAGAGGGTGAGCGCCGAGCCATCGATCGACAGCGGCGACAACACGTAGCTCGCTCCCGCGAACCCGACGAGGCCGAGGCGGTCGCCGTCCAGATCCTGAATGAGGCGGCGGGCTTCGCGCAGGGCGCGCCCCAGCCGACTCGGAGCCACGTCCTCCGCGAGCATCGAGCGCGAAATGTCCACGGCCACCACGAGGTTCAAGCCCCGGGTCTCCGCCACGATCCGCTCCTCGCCCCAGCGCGGGCCCGCGAGCGCCAGCGCCCCGAGAAACGCCGAGAGGCTGAGCGTCGTCGAACCCCAGCGGCCGGCGGCGCGAGCGACGGCCAACGTCTCGTCGGACCACTGAGCGGCGCGGCGCAGGCGCGCGCGGCGCGCCCACGCCGCGCCGAACCACACGGCTCCACCGATCAGCGGCGCGAGCAGCAGGACGACCGGCGCGTCGAACGTCATCACGGCACCCGCACCGACAGCGTGGCCGCGAACACGAGCTCGAGCGCGAACACCAGCAGCCCGAGCCCCACTGGCCAGCGGTACGATTCGTCGGACTGGCGGTACACCTCGTGCTGCACCGTGGATTTCTCCAGCCGGTCGACCTCGCGGAAGATGTTGCGCAGCGACGCCCGGTCGGTCGCGCGGTAGTAGCGCCCCCCCGTCATCCGGGCCACGTCCGTGAGCAGCGCCTCGTCGATCTCGACCGGCAGTGTCTGGTAGCGGAGCCCTTGCAGTCCCTGCCCGGTCGGCACCGGGGCCTCGCCCTGCGTACCGACGCCGATCGTGTAGATGCGGATCCCCATCGCGCCCGCGGCCTGCGCCGCCGTGCGGGGGTCCACCGTGCCCCGGTTGTTCTCCCCGTCGGTCAAGAGCACCACCACCTTGCTCTTATCGGGAGAGCGCCGCAGCCGGTTCGCCGACGTCGCGATGGCCGTACCGATCGCGGTGCCGTCCTCCAGGATCCCGACGTGCAGGTTGACGAGCGCCTGCTCGAGCACGGTGTAGTCGGTGGTGATCGGCACCTGGGTGAGTGCCTGCGCGGCGAAGGTGACGAGTCCGATCCGGTCGGTGCGGCGCGCGCGCACGAACTCGATCGCCGTCTGCTTTGCCACGTCGACCCGGTTCTGGGGCGCGAAGTCCTCCGCCAGCATGCTGCTCGAGATGTCCACCGCAAGGACGATGGAAATCCCCTCGCTCCGGAACTCCGCTTTCCCAGGGCCGAGCCGCGGCCCAGCGGCGGCGACGATCCACGCCCCAAGACAAACGCCGCGCAGGGCGGCCGGCAGGTGCGCCAGCCACGCCCGTCCGTCCGGCCCGACTGCCGGCCCCACATCACTCATCCGCGTACCGCCCGCGCGGGCGAGCCGCCGGGCCCGTACCCACAACCAGAGCGGGATGGCGGCCAACGCCAGCAGCAGCAGGGGACGTGCGAAACTCACGGGGCGAACTCGCGGGCGAGGGTGCGGGCCCGCGCAGCCAGCTCGCCCACGTCCACGCCGTGCACGGTGGCGAAGGCGATCTGGTCGAGCGCCTGGAGCACCACCTCGAGATCGCGGAGCGGCGCGTCGGGCCGCTCCCCCTCGAGCACGGCCAGACATTCCGGGGTGCTCAGCGCGGAGTGGGCCGCCGGGATGGCCCGGGCCACGGCCGCGCGGAGCTGTCCGGCGGCCCGCGCCGCCACGGCTCGCGGCTCCCCAGCGGCGAGCCACCGGCCGTCGGGGACTTCCGGGTTCACTGGAACGTCTGGGGGTTCCGCCATCCGGCGGGGCGCGCGCCGCTGCCAGGCGACCCCCGCCAGCAGCACGCCGAGCGCCGCCACAATGGCGAGGGTCACGGGCAGCGGGTCGCGGTGCGCTGGGCGAAGCGGCGGGAGCGCAGGCTGGGGGGCCGCGGCCGTGACGCTGTCCCCGATGACGCTCCGGAGTTCGAAGACGGCGGTGTCCCCCGGAAGGGAGTCCACCTGCCCGTCAGGTCCGAGCAGCAGGAGGGGCGGCATCGGGTGCCGGTAGGATCCGGGCGCCCAGGCGACGCTGCCGTAGCGCACCACCCACCCACCGCGGGCCCGCAGGACCTCCGGGTCAGCCAGGGGCTCGAGCAGCGGTTGCGGCTCGAGCTGCGCGGCTCGCACGCGCCACCCTGGGGGGGCCGGGACATAGTGCTCGAGCCGGACCGTGTCGCCCACGGTCGGTTGCGTCGGGGTCACCGTCCATCCGCCCGCCTGCAGCAGGACCAGCACGACACGGGTGACCATAGGGCTACCGCTTCAGCCGCCGGGCCCGCTCCGCGAAGGCGCGCCGCAACGGGACCGCGTACGGGATGTGCGTGTGGAGCGCCACGCGGTCCACGCCAGCGTGGACCAGCCGGCGGGCGCGGTCCTGTTGCAGCCGCTCGGCTGCCACGCGTACCCGCGCGCGGGTGGCTGCGTGGCCGGTGTCGAGCAGCACCCGGCGTCCCGTTTCAGCGTCGTCCAGCTCTACCCACCCCGCCTCGGGCAGCTCGAGCTCGCGTGGATCATCGACGGTGATGGCAACCACCTCGTGGCGCCGGGTGAGCTGCCCGAGCGGCTCCTCCCACCCCTCGGCGCGGAAGTCGGACAGGACGACGACGATGGCCCGGTGGCGCAGCAGTTTGGTGGCGTAGCGCAGGGCCGCGGCGAGGTTGGTCCCGCGACCGCGCGGGGTGAAGGCGACGAGGTCGCGGATCACCCGCAGCGCGTGGGGGCGGCCCTTCGCGAGCGGCACGACGAACTCGACCTCGTCGGCGAAGAGGAGCGCGCCCACCCGGTCGTCGTGGCGCGCCGCGGCGAGCGCCAACACCGCCGCGACCTCCACGGCGAGGCCCGCCTTGGTGTAGGGGCGACCGAAGTGCAGCGAGCCGGACTGGTCTACCACGAGCAGGAGGGTCAGCTCGCGCTCCTCGTGGAACGTCTTCACGAACGGGTGTCCCATGCGGGCGGAGACGTTCCAATCGATCGCGCGGAACTCGTCGCCCTGCTGGTAGGCGCGCACCTCGGCGAACTCGATGCCCTGCCCGCGGAACACGGAGCGGTAGCCGCCCGTGAAGAGGGAGTTGACGAGCGCGCGGGTCCGGAGCTCGATCCCCTGGACTTGCCTGAGGACTTCGGGGGTCACGGCACGCCGACCGCCTCCAGGATCCGGGCGATCACGCGGTCGGCGTCCATGTCCTCGGCTTCGGCCTCGAAGGTGAGCAGCACGCGGTGCCGCAGGACGTCGAACGCCATCGCCTTGACGTCCGCCGGGACCACGTAGGCGCGGCCGCGGAGATAGGCGTGGGCGCGCGCCGCCTGCGCCAGGTAGATGGACGCGCGGGGCGAGGCCCCGTACGCGATGAGCGACTTCAGCTCGGGACATCCGACCGCCTGCGGCTCCCGCGTGCCTCGCACCACGTCGACCACGTAGTCGACCACCTTCTGGTCCATGAACAGCTCGGCGATCGCCGAGCGCGCGGCGAGGACGTCCTCGGCTTCCGCCACCCGCTGCACCTCGATCGGCCGTCCCGACGCCATCCGGCCGACGATCTCCTTCTCCTCGTCGCGCGTGGGATAGCCCACGCGCACTTTCAGCATGAAGCGGTCGAGCTGGGCCTCGGGGAGCGGATACGTCCCCTCGTGCTCGATCGGGTTTTGCGTCGCGAGCACCAGGAACGGCTCCCCCAGGTAGAACGGCTCGCCCCCGATCGTCACCTGTTTCTCCTGCATCGCCTCGAGCAGCGCGGACTGCACCTTGGCCGGCGCGCGGTTGATCTCGTCGGCGAGCACGAGGTTCGCGAACAGCGGCCCCTTCTTGGGATAGAACTCCTGCGACCGCTGGTCGTACACCATGGTCCCGATCACGTCGGCGGGGAGCAGGTCGGGCGTGAACTGGATACGAGAGAACGAAATCCGCAAGCACTCGGCCACGGTACGAACCGCCAGCGTCTTGGCGAGGCCCGGCACCCCCTCGAGCAGGACATGACCGCCCGTAAGCAGGCCGACCAGCAGCCGCTCGACCATCGTGTCCTGCCCCACCACGCGCTTGGCCACTTCCCGGGTGATCACTTGGGTCAGGGCCGCGTCGCCCGTCCGCACCGCTCGCATCGTCATTTCAGCATCGCCTCCGCGGCACGTCGCACCGTGGGTTCCTTGTCGTGGCTGTACAGCTCGATCAGCGCCCGGGCCTCGGGCCGCAGGAGCTGGGCGAGCCCCGCGATCGCCGCTGAGCGCACGAACGGCGTCCGCCGCTTCAGCATCCCGCCGGGCTCGGCGTACGTGGCGAGCACCTCCAGGGCCTCCGTGGCCCCGAGCCGCCCGATGGCGCCGAGGATCTCGGCTAGTACTCCTTCGTCGTGCTCCTGGTCCAGCCGGCGGATGAGCACCGTCGTCGCCGAGGCGTCCCCCGCCACCCCGATCGCCTTCGCCGCCGCGGTGCGCACCAGCACGCTTTCGTCTTTCAGCGGGGGGATCGCCGGTCGTGCGATTTCGCGCCCACCGATCTCCGCCAGCGCCAGCAGCGCCGCCTCCCGGACTACCTCGGCCCGGTGGCGGACCAGCGGGGTGAGCAGCGGGATCGCCGACGGGTTCCCCGTATGCCCCAGGAACTGGGCCGCCGCGGCGACGACTTCCTGCCGCTGATCCTCGAGCCGTCCCAGCAGCGGCTCGATCGCGCGGTCGGCGGCCTTCCGGATGGCGGCGCGATACGGCTCGCGCAGGTCCGGCGGCGACACTAGGAAGGTGTCGAGGACAAGCCCCACCGACAGGCTGGCCAGGGCGCCGACCGCCTCCACCAGCACCGCCCGCTCGGCGGGGGGCACTCGCGGCTCCCCGAGGCGCGCCACCATGCGTTCAACCATCGCCCTGTCGCTGAGGGCGCCCGCCGCAGCGCCGACCGCTTCGATCACGGCCGGATCCTCAGCCTTGCCGAGCAACGCGTCCAGCGCGGCGATCATCTCCGCGACGACGGCGACATCCTTCATCGCGAGGAGATCGGGCGCAAGCGCCGTGACCCTGTCGAGCGCCGCCCGCTGGAGCTCCGGGGTGTCCGTCTGGCGCAGCGCGGCGATGGCGCGCCGCACCTCGACGTCCGCCGGGAGCACGTCGGGCCGGAACACATTCCCGCTTGTCCGGCGCGGGCCCGTCAATTCGCCGGGGCTCGGACCCACGATCGGCGTCTCCAGCTCCTGCAGCGTCTGTCCCGCCGCCGATGGTGCGCCCGGCACAACCGGCACCCCCGGCACCGCCGACGCGTCCTGCGGCTTGGCCGGCGATACGGTCCGCGCGGCCGACAGCCGCTGCGACGACCGGCGGCTCAGGATCAGCGAGATCCGCCCGAGCGTCGCATCGTCTGGGGGGACGGCGCCGGTGGCAACCCCGAATAGCGACAGCATGTGCTCGGGAGTGAATCCCGGATGTAGGGTCATCGCCCGCACCCCGCGCGCGTATAGCAGCCCCGCCAGCTCCGCCACCTGGGTGTTGCGCGGCAGGAGGTGCTGCCCGTGCCAGTGCAGGCCGGTGGCGCCCACCGTCCATTCTACCGTGCCGAGCGCGGCGAGGGCCGGCAGCGTGGCGGCGATCTGTCGCATCGCCTCGAGCACCGCCGGATGGGTCGCCGGGTAGAGGCGGGTCAGCCGGAATGTGGTTCCGATGGCGCCCAAGGCGCGATCCGTCGCCGATGTGTCCATCGCCATGGGCTCAACGCTTGATGCGTTCTCCGTGGTCTTCGTGGGCGAACACCCAGGTGGCGAAGCGGGCGGGCTCAATCGGTTCCTCGACGCCGATCGCGGTCCAGGCGACGTCGCTCCCCGACTCTGCGCTCAAATCGCGCCGCGACTCCGCCTGGCGCACCATCTCCCCTGCCCGCCGGATCCACACGCCGAACTGCTCGGGGCGGAGATCCACCCAGCCGCGCGACGCGGCGGCGAGCGGGTCGGCGGGGTCGGGCGGCACAACCACGGTACTGCCGCGGTAGATCCGCCGGCCGTCCGGCGCGACAATGGGCAGTCCCACCGAGAGAATCTGGCTGCGGAGCCTCACGTCGCGCTCGAGCAGCGTGTGCGCTTCGGCGGCGAGCGCCGCCGCCGTGCTCCCCGCCAACGCCCGCACCGTCCGCCGCAGCAGGCTGCAGAGGTGCGCCTCGTAAAGGAGCTTACTGAGCCGCGGCGGGCCCAGCATCTCGTAGGCGACCGCACGGCTGCCCGACTGTCGCTCCAGCGCGCGCAGCCGCTCGACTGCGTGCGCGCGCAGAATGCCGGCGCGGTAGGTCGGGCCTGCCGTGGACGCATCGAGCGCGGCGATGATGTCCCGCCCCGTGGGCCGGCCCGCGAGCTCCATCACGACGTAATCCGCGACCTCCTCGGGCGTGATGAACTCCATCGAGCCGAGTGTGGTGACCGTCTCGAACTCGTCGCGGGAGAAGAGACCGTTCTCGCCCACGTTGATGTATACTCCCTCGAGCGGTTTGCCCAGGTCGCGCCACCCCGCGGCACCGGGCGAGAACGCCTCGGCGACGGGGACCGCCGCCGGGCAGTCGACGAGCGGGATCGGTTTCCCCTTGCGCTTCACCGGGCCGAATCCGATCTCGCGCCACGCGATCGTCGCGGTCGGCTTGACCTCGATCGTCGCCGGAGCGCCAGGCGTGCGGCCCATCAGGAGGAGCAGCAGCGAGTGCGCGCCGGCAACGGCCGACTTGGTCATGAGTGTGCGGCTGGGTCGCTCTTCCGAGTGCGTGTAGGGAATGTTGAACCCCATCCCGCCGGTGCCGCTGGTGCCGACCTTGATGTACGCTTTGGTGTCGGCGCGCCGCAGGCCCTCCAGCATGATCTGCACGTGGCGGATCAGCTGTGGCATCGTGAGCGTGAGGACGTGCTGCTCGACGACCGCGCGTTCGAGGTCGCCGGCGGCCGCGCGAGCGAGCAGGTCGCGTGCGCTGTGGAAGACGTCCTGGTAGGCGAACGCCGTCGCGGTGTTGATGCTGTCCACGACGGCGTCCGGCTTGTGCTTCGTCAGCAGCTGGAAGAGCAGGCTGCGCTCCAGGACGTCGTCGGTGAGGTCGCCGAACAGGTCCTGGATCACCAGGTCCCGGTGGCCAGCGTCGGCGAGCAGCGTCGCGCGGTCGAGTCGGGCCACGGTGGCCGGGAGGAAGACGTCCCCCCACTCCACCACGATCTCGGCCCGGCCGCGGTACGAGTCGAGCGCCGCCGCCGCGTCGCGCACCTCGTCTTCGTACAGCGACACGAGCACGAGCCGCCGCGGCTCCGCCTCGAGCAGCCGGCGTGCCACCGCGTGGCCCACCAGCCCGCTCCCTCCGAGGATCATCACCGTCTTATTCCGCAGGTCCATGCAGTCGCTCGATCGCGTGGATTTCCAGCGCCGTCAGCGGGCGATACTTTCCCTCCGCCAGGCGCCCCAGGCGCACCGGCCCGTAGGAGACGCGGTGCAGCCATTCGACCTTCAGTCCCAGCACCTCCGCCATCCGCCGCACGATGCGGTGGCGCCCCTCGGCGAGCGTCAGCTCGATCTCGACGCTGCGCCCCCCCTCCACCGGCCGCACGCGGGAGGCGACGATCCGGACGGGCCGGCCCTCGACGACGACCCGGGCCCCCAGCGCCTTACGCACCGCGTCCAGCGACGCGCCGTGCGCGCGCAGCCAGTAGGTGCGCTCCACCGCGAACCGCGGGTGCATCAGGCGGTGCGCCCCCGCTCCGTCGGTGGTGAGCAGCAGCAGCCCCGACGTCATGACATCCAGCCGTCCAACGTACGTGAGCCCGGGCACCTTGGGGAGGAGGTCGTAGATCGTCCGCCGGCCTTCGGGATCACCGCGGCTCACGACAAGGCCGAGGGGCTTGTTGAGCGCCAGCCAGATCTTCGGCGCGGCCTTGACCGCCCGGCCGTCCACGGTGATGCGCTGGCGCTCGGGGTCCACGGACTGGCCGAGCGTGGCCACATGGCCGTCAACCCGGACGCGGGCGGCGCGGATCAAATCCTCCGCCTTGCGCCGCGACGTGACGCCTGCGCGCGCGAGAGCGCGCTGCAGGCGCATGAGGGTCATTCGGGTTCGGCCGGCGTGGGCGGCCGGAGGGCGACCGACAGCTCTTCGAGCCGCGGCAGCTCCTCCAGGTCCTTGAGCCCCAGGATCTCCAGGAACTGCGGTGTGGTGCCGTACAGGAGCGGGCGGCCCAGCCCCTCGCCACGGGTGACGATCTCGATCAGCCCGCGCTCGACCAGCTTGTCGATCACGGCACCCGAGTCAACGCCGCGGATCTCGTCCACCTCGAGGCGCCCCACCGGCTGGCGGTAGGCGACGATGGCCAGCGTCTCGAGCGCCGCGGGGCTCAGCCGGCGAGGCCGTAGCGCGAACTGGGCCCGCTCGATCGTCTCGGCGTACTCGCGACGGGTGAGAAACTGCCACCCCTGCGCGATCTCGACGAGCTCGACGCCGTGGTCGTCCCCCGCGTACGCGGCGCACAGCTCGTCAAGCGCCGCCCGCACCGCGGCCTCCCCGCTTGCCGGCTCGAGGGAGGCAAGCTCCTCCAGCGTCAGTGGACGCGAGGCAGCGAAGAGCGCGGCCTCAAGCAACTTCGCGAGGGGATTCACGACGGATCACCATAGGGGCGAACGGTTCGGGTTGGCGGATCGTGAGCGAGCCGCGCTTGGCCAGCTCGAGCAGGGCGATGAAGGCGGAGAGCACCTCGACGATGGTCGCGCGGAGCCCGACGACGTCGGACCAGCCGCACTCCTCGTGCTCGGCGAGCAGGGCGAGGATCCTCTCCGTGGCGCCCTCGACGTCGAGCGGCCGCGGGACCACGCGGTGCAGCATCGGCTCGGGGATCAGCGTGATCACCCGCTCCGCCGCGGCGAGCAGTTCGTTGAGCTCGATCTGGAGCGGCGCGGGCGGGGCATCGGGCTGGGGCTGCTCGTAACCGCGGCCGAATTGCTCTGCGCGCCGCGCCGCCGCCCGCTGCAGCCACGCCACCAGCTCGCGGATCTGCTGATACTCCAGCAGGCGCCGCACCAGCTCCGAGCGCGGGTCCTCCCACTCGTCGTCGCCCAAGCGTCGGGGGAGGAGCATCTGCGCCTTGATCCGCAGCAGCCGCGCGGCCATCTCGAGATAGTCGGCCGCCTGGTCCAGCCCCAGCTCGTGGATCACCGCAAGGAACTGGTCGGCGATCTTCGCGATCGGGAGGTCGGTGATGTCGACCTCGTCCTCGCGGATCAAGTGGAGCAGCAGGTCGAGCGGGCCGGAGAACTGCTCCAGCTCGACGACGAATCCCGCCGATTCCTGCAGAACGGCCACCGAGGACGGGGGGACCTGCGGCTCCGGGGCGGTCGGCGCGGTCACGAGGGAAATGCTCCTCGCGACACCGCGAAGCTCCCGACCAGGCCGAGCCCCGCGTTCATCAGCTGGAAGGCGGGCCACAGGAGTATCCGCAGCGCGCCCGGGAACAGCCAGAGCAGCGCCATTACCGGGAGGAACCCCAACGCTTGGAAGCGGCGGTATTTGAGCCCCGCCTCGGGCGGCAACAGGTGGTAAAAGACGTGGCTGCCATCGAGCGGTGGGATGGGGATGAGGTTGAAGAACGCCAGCACCACGTTGAGCCACATCCCCCACCACAACATGCGCTGCACGATCTCGAACGTCGTCTTCCAGTCGGGCAGGCCCGCGGCGAGGATCCCAACCAGCGCAAACAGCCCTGTGAAGGCCACGAACAGCACGAGGTTGACCGCGATCCCGGCGAGGGAGACGATGATATCCCCGCGCCGGAAGTGGCGGTAATTGCGTGGGTTGACCGGGACCGGCTTAGCGGCCCCAAACGGCGGCGCCCCGATTTTCCAGAGGATGAACGGGACGATCACGCTCATCCAGGGATCGATGTGTTTCAGGGGATTCAAGGTCAGCCGCCCGAGCATGTAGGCGGTGTCGTCACCCTGGCGGTAGGCCGCCTCGGCGTGCGCGTACTCGTGGGCCACTACGGAAAAGAGGAGTACCGGGGCCCAGACGAGGAACTCGAAGGAGATAGCGCGGCTCAGGGGTCGGTGTCGCCCCCAAGATAATGAATCCTCAGCGCCCGGGTCAACGCCGTAGTGCCTTGACCCCCCTCGACTTACCCTCTATCTTCCGCGCCTCACTGGGGAGACGAATCCGTGCCGAAGATCAAGTCCGCGAAGAAAGCGATGCGCCAGGCGAGGAGCCGCGCCGTCTTGAACCGGGCCCAGCGGTCGGCGCTGCGCACCGCGCTCAAGCGGGTCCGCGCTGCCGAAACCGCGGTGGCTGCCGCGCAGGCTTACACCGCCGCCGCGCGCCTCCTGGACCGGGCTGCCCGTAAGGGGCTGATCCATCTGAACAACGCGGCGAGACACAAATCTCGCCTTGCGGCGTACGTGAAGAACAAGAAAGCGTAACACCGACTACAGCGCCGCCAACTCCGCTCCGCACTGCTCGCAGTACCACTCCGTCGCCAAGTTCATCGTACCGCACTCCTGGCACTTGAGCGTCTTGGCGGGCTCGGGTTCCCGCTCCTCGGCTGGCGCGGGCGGTTTGGCTTTGGCGGCTGCGGGCGCCGAGGCCACTGGGGTGGCGGGTGCCGTTCCGGGCTCCACCGGCTGGAACTGCGTGCCGCTCGCCCGCTGCGGCGACGGCGCTCCGCCCTTCTCGTCCTCGGTGACGGACTTGAGGAAGGCGAGCTCGTCCACCTGCGCGCGGCGCGGCTCTTCTTTTTCCTTCTTGAGCGGCGGCTGGGTCTGCGGGCGCGGCGGCGGGCCGGCCTTGGGCAGTGGGCGCTCGGGCGCGGGCGGCCGGGGTGAAGCAGGTTTCTCCGAAACCAGCGCGTTCAGTTCCCCGAGCTTCTCGATGTCCTCCTCGAGCGCCTGCAGCTCCTCCCGCACCGACAGCAACTCGGCCAAGGCGTCCTTGTGAATCTGAGTCCACTGCGCCTCGTCGTACTCCCCCACCGCGTGGCGCAGCTCCGTCTCGGTCAGCCGCTCGGCCGCTTGCGCTTCCTTCTTCTGTAGATCGGCGAGGAACTCCTTGCGCTGCAACAGCAGCTGCAGCGCCGCCTCGGCGTGGACCTTCAGCTCCTCCATTACCACGCGCAGCCGGGCCGTATAGTCCGCCTGCACGCGCGTGCGCACCTGCTCCGGCGTGGAATCGGCGGCGCTCCGCAACCGCGCCAGCCACGCTTCGTACTGGCGGCGCTCTTCCAGCAGCCGCTGGATGGCGGCGCTGCTCTTCGACGAAGACGACGAAGCGGAACTGCCCTTAGGCATCGGTCTCCATCCGGATCCAGGCCCCGTCGAGCGTGGGGCCCAACGTCACCACGCCGTGATTCGCGAGCAGGAAGGCGTCGTGTTCCGCGAGGTACTGCTCCACCCGCTCACCCAGCTCGGGGGTCCCCGGGGTCCCATACGAGACCAGCGGCACGCGACCAACCTGCAAGATAAGCTCCGGCAATACAAATGTCTCAAAGCCCTCCCCCGCCACCGCAAACCCCGTCGCGATCGGAGGGTGGGCGTGCACCACCGCCCCCACATCGGGTCGGCGGCACAGGATTCGCAAATGTAAGTCTAACTCGCTCGTAGGCTTGCGGCGGCCGCGTCGCACCCGACCGCTCAGGTCCACCTCGACCATGTCGGCGGACCGAACCAGCGCCTTGATGCACCCGGATGGGGTGACGAGCGCCCGGTCGGCCCCGAGCCGCACCGAGAGATTTCCATCTTGCCCCGCCATCAGCCCCCCGCGCCTTCGCCTCGCGGGTCATCGCGCCGCTGGCGCCTCCTCGTGGACCATCTTCCCCCCGACCAGCGTGAGCCGCGCGCGCCCCGTGAGCTGCCGCCCGCCGAACGGCGTGTTGTGGCTCTTGGAATGGAACGCTGCCGGGTCCACCGTCCAGCGCGCGGTGACGTCCAGCACACAAACGTCGGCCGGCGTGCCGGGAGCGAGCGTGCCGCCCGGCAGGTGGAACACCCGGGCCGGGTGGGTGCTCATCCGGGCGACGAGCTCAGGCAGGGTGAGCACCCCGCCCTGCACCAGCTCGGTGTAGGCGATGCCGAACGCCGTCTCGAGGCCGACGATTCCGAACGGGGCGTCGTCGAAGGCAGCGTCCTTCTCGTCGTAGGCGTGGGGGGCGTGGTCAGAGGCGATGCAGTCGAGCGCCCCGGACTTTACGGCAGCGCGCAGCGCCGCGACGTCTGCCGCCTCGCGCAGTGGCGGGTTCATCTTCGCGTGGGTCTCGTAACCTTCGCAGGCGTGATCGGTCAAGGTGAAGTGATGCGGCGTCACCTCGGCGGTCACCTGGATCCCCCGCTCCTTGGCGCGACGGATCAGCTCCACCGAGCCGCGGGTGGACATGTGGCAGAGGTGCACGTGGCCACCCGTCAGCTCGGCCAGAAGGATGTCGCGCGCGACCATGATTTCCTCCGCCGCGGCCGGCATACCCTTCAAGCCGAGGCGGGTGGCGACGAGTCCCTCGTGCATCGCGCCGCCCGCGGCGAGGGTGGGCTCCTCGCAGTGATCCGCGACCGGGATCTCGAACGTCCGCGCGTACTCGAGTGCGGTGCGCATCAGGTGGCCCGACACCACCGGTTTGCCGTCGTCCGACACGGCGACGGCCCCTGCCCCCACCATCTCCCCGAACTCGGCGAGCCGCTCGCCCTTCTGGCCCACCGAGATCGCGCCGATCGGATGCACGCGGGCGAACCCCGCGCGCAGCGACTGGCGCACAATGAACCCCACCGCAGCCTGATTATCGGTGACGGGGTCGGTGTTGGGCATCGCGCAGATGGCTGTGAAGCCGCCCGCGGCCGCCGCGCGGGCGCCGGTCGCCACTGTCTCCTCGTCTTCGTTCCCCGGTTCGCGCAGGTGCACGTGCAGGTCCACGAGCCCCGGGGACACCACGAGCCCCTTCACATCGCGGACCTCGGCGTCGTCGGGGGGTCCGAGTCCCACGCCGACGGCGGCGATCTTCCCGTCCTGAATCAGGATGTCGGCCGTCTGGTCGAGGCCGCGGCTGGGGTCGATCACCCGGCCGCCCTTGAGAAGCAGGGGCCGCGTCATTCGCCGCCGCCGCGCTTGGCGGCGTCGGCGAGCTCCGGCTTGCCGCCCGCGAGGAGGTAGAGCACCGCCATCCGAACGGCCACGCCGTTGGTCACCTGGTCGAGGATCACGCTGTGCGGGCCGTCGGCCACGCGGGAGTCGATTTCGACGCCGCGGTTCATCGGGCCGGGGTGCATGATCGTGAGTTCGCGTGGCGCCCGTTCGAGCCGCTCGAGGGTGACGCCGAACACGCGGAAGTACTCGCGCAGGGAGGGGATGAAGCCCGTTTCCATCCGCTCGAGCTGGAGACGGAGCACGTTGAGCACGTCCGCCCACTCGATGGCCTCTTCGATACGGCGGAACACCGTCACGCCCAGGTCCTCGATCCCCCGCGGCATCAGGCTGTGCGGCCCGCACACGCCGACCCTGGCGCCGAGCTTCAGCAGCCCCCAGATGTTGCTGCGGGCCACACGCGAGTGCAGGACGTCGCCCACGAGGCAGACGTTCAAGCCCTCGATCTTGCCGCGCTTGTCGCGGATGGTGAGGAGGTCGAGCAGGCCTTGTGTCGGGTGCTCGTGCTTCCCGTCCCCGGCGTTGATGACGTTGGACCGGATCCGCTCCCCCAGGAACTGGGCGGCGCCCGAGGAGCCGTGGCGGATCACGACCATGTCGATGCGCATCGCCTCGAGGTTCCGGGCGGTGTCCACGAGGGTCTCCCCCTTCGCCACCGAGCTCCCCGACGCGGCCGCATTGACCGTGTCGGCCGAGAGGCGCTTCTCCGCGAACTCGAACGAGATCCGCGTGCGGGTGGACGCCTCGAAGAAGAGGTTGACGATCGTCTTGCCGCGGAGCGCGGGGACCTTCTTGATGGGCCGCTCGCTCACTTCCTTGAACGGCTCGGCGGTGTCGAGGATGAGGCGGATCTGCTCGGGGGACAGGTGCTCGAGCCCGACCAGGTCCTTGCCGAGGGCGGCCGTCATGCCTGTTCCCCGCGAATCAGGTTCACCTGGTCCGTACCATCCAGTTCCTCCACCAGCACGTCGATCCTATCTCCGAGGCCGGTCTTCACCGCTTTGCCCACGATGTCGGCCTGGATCGGCAGCTCGCGTCCGCCGCGGTCGATCAGCACGCAGAGGGAGATGCGCTTGGGCCGGCCGAAGTCCGCGAGCTCGTCGAGCGCGGCGCGCACGGTGCGCCCGGTGTAGAGCACGTCGTCCACGATCACGGCGTGCTTGCCGGTGAGGTCGCCTGGGAGGCGGGTCTCGCCGATCACGGGTTTGGGGCCCACGGTCTCGAGGTCGTCGCGGTAGAGGGTGATGTCCAAGGCGCCGCGCGGTACGGTGACGCCCTCGTCCTTCTCGATCAGCTTGGCGATCCGCTCGGCCAGCTCCACGCCGCGGCGCTGGATGCCGATGAGCACGAGGTCCTCGGTGCCCTGGGCCAGCTCGAGCACCTCGACCGCCATACGCTGAAGCGCCCGCGCGAGGGCACGGGCGTCGAGGATCGTGGTGCGGTCGGGGGCGGAGCGGGCGGCCATGGTTGGGCCGGAACTTAACTAGCGATAGACCGGGGTCAACGGCGGGCCTCCTTTGAGGACCGCCTGGACGTTCTCCAGCGCGATCGCCGCCATCCGACGGCGGGTGTCGCGGGTGGCGCTGCCGATGTGGGGCAGCAGCACGGTGCGCGGCGCCGCGAGCAGGCGCGGGTGAATGGAAGGCTCTTCCGTGTACACGTCCAGCCCCGCGGCGCCGAGGCGCCCTTCCTCGAGGGCGGCGGCGAGATGCTCTTCACGCACCAGGTCGCCGCGGGAGGTGTTGACGAGAATGGCGCCGGGCTTCATCCGAGCGAGGGTGTCGCGATTCACCACACCCTTCAGCTCCGGGACGGCGGGCACGTGGAGCGAGAGGACGTCGCTCTCGCGAAACAGGCGCTTGAGCTCGACCCGGATCGCGCCGGTCTCCTCCTCGAACTTGGGCTTCGGATTGCGGGTCGAGTAGATGACTTGCATCCCGAACGGCCGGGCGCGCAGGCCCACCGCCTGGCCGATGCGCCCCGCGCCGAGGAGGCCCAGGGCGCGGCCGCGCAACTCGACCCCGAGCAGCTGTTCGGGGTGCCAGCCTTTCCATTGGCCGCTCTGGATCAGCTCAACGCCCTCGAGCAGCCGGCGGGCGCAAGCGAGGATCAGGGCCCAGGTGAGGTCGGCGGTGGCGTCGGTGAGGACGTCAGGGGTATTCGTGACGATCACCCTGCGGAGCTCGGCCGCCACCACGTCCACGTTGTTGTAGCCCACCGCTACGTTGGCGACGATTTTGAGCTTGGGGAGGTGCTTGAACTCGGTGCCGCCCACCCAGCGGGAGAGCAGCGGCACGAGCGCGACGTAGTCACCCTTGGGCGTGGGTTCTTGAGCGGCGATCCAGGTGACGTCGAGGCCGTCGAGTTGGTGGGGATCGAGGAGGCCTTGGAGCTCGGCGGCGAGGAGGACGGGGTGGCCCGCGGTCACAGCCGATTGATCTTGGCCGCCATCACGAAATCGTTCTCGTGCAGCCCCCCGATACTGTGCGTCCACAGCACCAGCTCCACCCGGTTCCAGTGGATCGCGAAGTCGGGGTGATGCTGCTCCGCCTCGGCGACGTCCGCCACGCGGTTCACGAACGCCATCGCCTGCTTGAAGTCCTTGAACGTGAACGTGCGGGAGAGCTGCTTCGCGTCGTCGGAGAGCGTCCACTCGGGGGTTGCGGCGTGATACTCGTGCGCCCGCTCGGCCGTGAGCGGCGGCATCCCGCCGCGGCACGGCACGCAGGCCTTCTGGAGGAGGTCTGCCGAGGTAACTCTACTCACTCCCTACTAGTAACCGCTCATGGGGTCGGCGTCTAGGCGATTCCTGGGCGTTAACCCTCGCGTAACTCCAACGGACAGGGTGGGATTCGAACCCACGGTACCCTCGCGGGCACACCGGTTTTCGAGACCGGCCGTTTCAACCGCTCACGCACCTGTCCACGGACAGGGTGGGATTCGAACCCACGAAACGGTTACCCGTTTACACGCTCTCCAGGCGTGTGCCTTCAGCCGCTCGGCCACCTGTCCACTAACTACTAGACGCCTAGGCGCACAGACGCCTAGACGCCTAGGAAATGCCCGGAGCTACAAGGTAATCGGCTCGAATCTCGCCGTGAAGTGCCGCAGCCATGGTGCCTGGTCCACGATCCGGAATCCCCGGATCGCGTCCTTCCGGCGCGCCGCTTCCGCGATCACCTCGCCGACGTAGTCCACATGGCTCTGCGTGTAGGTGCGCCGCGGCACCGCCAGCCGCACCAGCTCCAGCGGCGCGGGTGAGTCGGTGCCGTCCGGGAGCGCCTTCCCGAACATCACCGAGCCGATCTCGACGCCCCGCACGCCGCCCACCCGATAGAGTTCCACCGCCAGCGCCTGCGCCGGATACTGCGACGGCGGGATGTGCGGCAGCAAGGCCTTCGCATCCAGGTAGACCGCGTGGCCGCCCGGCGGCTGGACCACCGGCATTCCGGCCGCCTCCGCCTTCTCGGCGAGATAGGCCGTCGAGCGGAGACGGTACTTCAGGTACTCCTCATCGAGCACCTCCTCCAGTCCCGTCGCGACCGCCTCGAGGTCGTAGCCGGCGAGTCCGCCGTAGGTCGGGAAGCCTTCGGTCAAGATGAGCAGGTTGCGGCACTGTGCGGCGACTTCCGGATCGTTCATCGCGAGGAAGCCGCCGATGTTGGCCAGGCCGTCCTTCTTGGCGGACATCGTGCAGCCGTCGGCCAGTGCGAACATCTCCTGCGCGATGCGCTTCACGGGGACGTCGGCGTACCCCGGCTCCCGCAACTTGATGAAGTAGGCGTTTTCGGCGAAGCGGCAGGCATCGAGGTAGAGCGCCAGGCGATGATGGTCGCACACGGCGCGCACCGCGCGCAGGTTGGCGAGCGAGACCGGCTGCCCGCCCCCGGAGTTGTTGGTCACCGTCACCATCACGAGCGGGACGCGCTCGGAGCCGAGGTCCTTGATGGTGGCCTCGAGCGCCGCCACGTCCATGTTGCCCTTGAACGGATGACGTGACGCTGGCACACGCCCCTCGGGGATCACGAGGTCGCGCGCTTCAGCTCCATTGAACTCGATGTTGGCGCGGGTCGTGTCGAAGTGCGTGTTGTTGGGAACCACCTGCCCGGGCTTCACCATCACGTGGAACAGGATCCGCTCGGCGGCGCGTCCCTGGTGCGTGGGGATCACCTCCTGCAGCCCGGTGATGTCCCGCACGACGTCCTGGAACCGGTAAAACGACCGGCTCCCGGCATACGATTCATCCCCATCCATCATCGCCGCCCACTGCCGCGACGACATCGCCCCGGTGCCCGAGTCGGTGAGCAGGTCGATCAGCACTTCGTCCCCATGCAGGCCGAACAGGTTGTACCCGGCGCGCCGCAAGGCTGCCTCGCGCTCCTCGGCGGAGGTGTGGCGGATGGCTTGGGTGGAATGGATGCGGAACGGCTCGATGATCGTGCGGAAGGACATGACGACCCCCTCGGCGCGGGATTGGGGACGAGCTCCTACATTAGCGACGCAGTCTGAAGGAACGATGAAGGGGAGATCGTCTAGCGCCGCTCCTTGAAGAAGGCGGCGAGCAACTCCCCGCACGCCTCGGCTGCGACGCCCCCGATCACTTCGGGTCGGTGGTTCAGCCGTGGATGCCGCAACAGATCGCCGACGGAGCCGGCCATTCCCACCTTGTCGTCGTAGGCCCCGAAGACCACTCGCCCGACCTTGGCAAGCACGATTGCCCCCGCGCACTGAGCGCAAGGCTCGAGGGTCACATACAGGGTACAGTCATCAAGCCGGTCGGTCGACAGAGTGGAGAGGGCCTCCCGGATGGCGAGCAGCTCCGCGTGGGCGGTCGGGTCGTGGCGCCGGACGGTCTCGTTGTAGGCGAGCGCGACGATGGCCCCGTCCCGCACGATCGCCGCCCCGACCGGCACTTCATCGAAGGCGGCCGCGCGCTCTGCTTCCCGCAGCGCGGACTCCATCCCCGCCGTATCGGCAGCCGAGACGGGTGGGGCCTTACGCACGTGCCGGCTCGGGCGCGGCGGCCTTGACCCGCTTGAAAACAAGTCCGGCGCCGTCCGGCGCCCGGTCGACCGCCACGCGGTCGCCTTCGACGTACTCCCCTTCCAGCACCGCCAGTGCTAGCGGGTTCTGGAGCAGCCGCTGGATCGCCCGCTTCAACGGCCGGACGCCGTACACCGGGTCGTACCCGTCGGCCACGAGCAGCTGCCTCGCCGCCGGCGTCACGTCCAGGGAGAGCTTCCGATCAGCCATCAGCTGCCCCACCCGCGCGATCTGCAGCTCCACGATCCGGCTGATCTCCTCCGTTCCGAGCGGCCGGAAGATGATCACGTCGTCCACCCGGTTTAGAAACTCGGGCTTGAAGGTGTGGCGCAGCAGGTCCAGCACCTTGGTTTCCACCTGCTCCCAGTTCGAGGTCCCCACCTCGAGGATGTACTGGGAGCCGAGGTTCGAGGTCATGATCAGCACCGTGTTGCGGAAGTCGACGGTCCGGCCCTGGGCATCGGTGAGCCGGCCTTCATCGAGGATCTGCAGGAGCACGTTGAACACGTCCGGGTGCGCCTTTTCGATCTCGTCGAACAGCACCACGGCGTACGGCCGGCGGCGAATCGCCTCGGTGAGCTGGCCGCCCTCCTCGTATCCCACGTAGCCCGGCGGCGCGCCGATCATCCGCGCCACGGCGTGCTTCTCCATGTACTCGGACATGTCGAGCCGCACCATCGCCTTCTCGTCGTCGAACAGAAACTCGGCGAGGGCGCGCGCGGTTTCCGTCTTCCCCACCCCAGTGGGGCCGAGAAAGATGAAGGAGCCGGTGGGACGGTTGGGGTCCTGCAGGCCCGCGCGGGCACGGCGCACCGCGTTCGACACGGCGGCCAGCGCCTCCGGTTGCCCGATCACCCGCCGGCCCAGCTCGCTCTCGAGCCGGGTCAACCGCTCGCGCTCTGACTCCAGCATCCGGGCCACGGGGATGCCGGTCCACTTCGCCACGATCTCCGCGATGTCCTCGGCGTCCACCTCTTCTTTCAGGTACTTGCCGTTCTGCTGGACCTCGAGCAAGCGCTTCTCGGTCTCGGTGATCTCGCGCTCGAGCGCCGGGATGCGGCCGTAGCTGATCTCGGCGGCCTTCTGGAGATCGCCGCGCCGGGTGGCGTGGTCCGCCTCGACGCGCAGCTGCTCCAGCTCGGCCTTCTTCCCCTGCAGGCCGGCGATCGTCTCCTTCTCCGCCTGCCACTGGGCCTTCATGGCGTTGCTCTGCTCGCGCAGCTCGGCGAGCTCCTCCTCAACGCGCGCGCGGCGCTCGATCGATGCCTTATCCTTCTCCTTCGCGAGCGCGGCCAGCTCGATCTCGTGCTGGATGATCTTGCGCTCGACCTCGTCGATTTCCTGCGGCAGCGAGTCGATCTCGATCCGCAACCGGCTCGCGGCCTCGTCCATCAGGTCGATCGCCTTGTCGGGCAGGAACCGGTCGCCGATGTAGCGGTGCGACAGCGTCGCGGCCGCCACGAGCGCGCTGTCGGTGATCCGCACGCCGTGGTGAACCTCGTAGCGCTCCTTCAGGCCGCGGAGGATCGCGATCGTGTC